>CADBUD010000268.1 GCA_902797785.1 uncultured Lachnospiraceae bacterium | reverse complement strand
GTGAAGCAGGAACTCCTCCCAGAATGAGGATTTCAGGCGCGAATGCGCCGGGAGAGCTGCGAAGCAGCGGGAAATCCGAATGCCGGGGGGGGGACTGTGAATAGTAACACGCTTATACTAAACGCATTAAGGGAATGCCTTTACTATGACACAGGAACGCACACAAATGCGAGGCACTTTCAGTGCCTCTCGTTTGGCGCAATAGGAAACGAATAAATCCGTTTCCTATTCAATAAAAAACCGTATCGGAACATTTCTTCCCTGATATCCTTTTCTGTCGAGAACGAACTTCTTCCTTTCCGACAGTGCAGGTCTCACACATCAGGTTTCAAATTCCGATACGGTTTTTCATCCATAAGAGTCTGTGATTCCGTCTCTAGGTTCTGGCAGCTTTATAGGAAGTATCATAACAAAAAGCTACCGTTCCTCTTAAAAATGACTGTACATAAAAAATTTAAATCCCAGAGGATTAGAGAAGAAGCCCTTCAAATTCTCATCTACCATGTACAAATCGGTATAGAAATAGAGAGGACAAATACATCCGGTCTGCATGACCAAATCCTCTGCACGATGCATCATCTCATAACGGTTCTTTACATCTTCACAGGATTTGATCGTAGAAATCAGAACATCATAGGTCTCTGCCCAGGTTCCATTCTCTACCTTGACATCATATCCAAGATCCGTCAGATCCAAACTGTATCCCTTGATATTCGCATGCTCGCCCTTGCCGAACTGAACATCATTATTTCCAGAGGCTGTCGTCCACATATCCAGGAAACAGATTGGGTCATTATAATCCGCAAGCCATCCATTTCTTGCAATGGAGTAATCTCCAGCCTTTCTTGTATTTAAGAAGGTCGCCCACTCCTGATTTTCGAGATTCAGCGTAATGCCTACCGCAGAAAGAGCGGACTGCAGATATTCTCCGATTGCCTTATGGGAATCGGAAGTATTATACAGATAGGTCAGTGCCGGCACATCCGTAAATTTCTGACTGCTCTCATCAAAGGTATAATATTTTTTCAGCGTCTCAATTGCGGTACTGTAATTATCTTCCATTGCCTCCGCGGAAACATCATAGTATCCGTCAAAATCAGAAGAATCGCCTGCATTCTTGTAGAACTCTCCGCCATCTGCATCGGTCAGACCCATGGCAACAAAGGAAGAAGCCGGAACTTGTCCGCCCTGGGCAATGCTTTCTACGATATAATTTCTATCGAACAATAAGGAAATTGCATTCCGAATCTCTTCTTTGGCTTTTTCTGCCTCTTCTCCAGACAGTTTGCTGTTTTCCGGAAGAATCTCTTCATTGACATTCCAGCAGACATAATAGGTTCCAATCTGACCTACAGTAAAGAAATTATCCGGATAATCTGTTTTTAAAGATGCGATTTCATTGGTCGGTACTTCATCAATCAGCTTCCAGTCTCCATTTTTGAAGTTGGTCAGCATGTTGTTATTATCGTCGGAAAGATAAAAATTAATCTCCGGCATCTTAATGGAATCTGCATCTACATAGTCCTCATTCTTTGACAGAGTAATCACAGAATTGTGGTTCCATGAACTGATTGTATATGCTCCATTGCAGACATAGGTGGAAGGATCTGCTGCCCAGGAATCATTGGATACGACATCCTCACGTACCGGAAAATATGTCGGGAAGGCTAACAGCTCATTCCAATAGAATACCTGATTCTCCAATGTAACCTCCAGGGTCTTGTCGTCAACAGCTTTGACGTTCAGCTCAGCATCCGGATTCACGATATTTTCATCATCATCCATTTCCCATACTTCATCATATCCATCGATGACCTCGAACATATAGCCGTAATCTGATGCCAGGTCTACAGATGCAGCACGTTTCCATGCAAATTCAAAGTCCTTTGCAGTTACTGCCTGTCCATCTGACCAGGTCAGACCATCTCTTAAGGTATAAGTATAAGTTACAGTTCCATCCTTATTTACCACGCCTTCCGTCAGCTCTTCTGCAGCATCCGGAACGATTTCGTATCCACCGTCCTCAGACTGCTCCCATTTTGCGAGTCCGGAAAACAGATGAACCAACATAGTTCCTCCATCTACTGTGCTGTTAAGTGCCGGATCAAGTGTATCCGGTTCAGAAGCAATGCAAACATTCAATGCATCTTCTGAACTTTCAGCTTCTGCTTTCCCTCCTTCTTCTGTGCTCTGCGTGGTATCCATGTCTTCTGCCAGCTCTGCCGGAGCATCTCCGCTCTTTGCAGAATCTCCACAGGCTGTCAGTCCAAACGCCATGGTAACCGACAGTACAAACGCCAGTAACTTCTTTTTCATTTCTTGTTTCCTCCTTTTGATTTTCTCATTTTCCACTTCTTTGGTGGATGTATATTTCCAAAAAGCAGGTTCAGGAGCGTTATACTTTTCTTTCTGAAAATGCTTTTGTGGGAACAAATTAATGAATCTCCCGCACCCTATGGCACGCTACAAACCGTCCGGTCTCAATCTCCTCCAGCTGTGGCATGCTCTCCTTGCAGGCAGCTGCCGCATAAGGGCATCTTGTATGGAACGGACAGCCCTTTGGTGCATGTAATGGACTTGGAATTTCTCCATTTAATGCAATACGTTTATTTTTCCTTGCTTCCTTTGGGTCCGGAACCGGTACTGCAGACATCAGAGCCTTAGTATATGGATGTAATGGACGGTCACAGATTTCATTTGCCTCTGCCAGCTCTACGAGACGTCCCAGATACATGACCGCAATCCGGTCAGAAATGTGACGTACAACCAAAAGATCGTGTGCAATGAACAAATAGGTCAATTTCATCTGCTCCTGCAGTTCCTCGAACATATTGACGATCTGTGCCTGAATCGAAACATCCAGCGCGGAAACCGGTTCGTCACAGACGATAAAATCCGGTTTTGTAGCTAAAGCTCTGGCAATTCCTACTCTCTGCCTCTGACCTCCGGAAAACTCATGGGCATATCTGGCAGCGTGCTCTGAATTCAGGCCTACCCGATCCATCAGCTCCAAAATCCGTTCTCTCCGCGCAATTTTGTTCTCTGTACTGTTCTGTACATCCAGAGGTTCGCCAATAATATCCGCCACTGTCATTCTTGGATCCAAAGAAGAATAAGGATCCTGGAATACCATCGTGGCCTTCTGGCGGAATGCCGCAATTTCCTGCCTTGTCCTGACCGGAGTCCCACGGTAGATCACCTCTCCGGCGGTCGGTTTATACAGCTGTAAAATTGTCCTGCCGGCGGTCGTCTTTCCGCAGCCGGACTCCCCTACGAGTCCCAGTGTCTCCCCTTCTTTGATATCAAATGAAATATCATCCACCGCTTTTAAGTACTGAGTGGAAAAAAATCCACTACTGATTGGAAAATACTGTTTTAGATTTCGAATCTGTAAAAGAGCCTGTTCCCTCATTCCTCTACCGCCTTCTTTATTGTATTCTTTTCATTCATCCAGCATGCCGCAGCATGGCTGTCTGACAACTGTTTTTTCGGAGCCGGTCTCTGAATACAGACCTTCATCGCCGCATCACAGCGCGGCGCGAACGGACAGCCCTTTGGCATATTCAGCAGATCGATTGGCGTCCCGGTAATCGGCTGCAACCTTTGTCCCCCTGTTTTTGCTGTAGGAATCGAACGCATCAGTCCTTTGGTATATTCGTGGCATGGATGATAAAAAATATCATCCGCTGTTCCGCGTTCGCAGATTCCTCCTGCATACATTACGATCACCTCGTCACAAAGCTGCGCTACGACTCCAAGATCATGCGTGATCATGATGATTGCCATTCCTTCTTTTTTCTGAATGTCCTTCATCAGTTCCAAAATTCCTGCCTGAATCGTCACATCCAGAGCCGTTGTCGGCTCATCCGCAATCAGAATATCCGGTTCACATGCCAGTGCCATAGCAATCATGACACGCTGCCTCATTCCACCGGAAAACTCATACGGATATTGTTTCATTCTTTTTTCCGGTTCATTCACATTTACGAGCTTTAACATCTCTACTGCCCGGTCAAAGGCCTGCTGCCGATTCCGATCCGTATGCAGCAAAATCGCCTCCATCAGCTGTCTGCCAATGGTATAGGTCGGATTCAGCGACGTCATCGGATCCTGAAAGATAATCGAAATTTTATTTCCCCGGATTCCATTCATTACAGACTCCTTTGCCCCCACCAGCTCCTGACCATTATATTTAATCGAGCCGGACACGATTTTTCCTGTTCCAGCCAAAATCTGAAGAATCGAATACGCCGTCACCGATTTTCCCGAACCGGACTCTCCAACGATTCCCAGAACTTTATTTTTTTCCAGTGTAAAGGATACCCCGTTGACTGCCTTTACCTCTCCTTCATCCGTAAAGAATGAGGTGTGCAGATCTGATACCTCCAATAAAGACATTTTTCTTCCTCCATTTTGCTTCTATGTTACTGTTCACCAATTATCCGTTCAGCTTCGGATCAAACGCATCCCTCAGTCCATCTCCAAAAAGATTTAAGGAGAGAACGATCAAAGAAATGACCAAGGCCGGAATGACCAAACGGTACGGGTAAGAATTGATACCGTTTAAGGCATCGGATGCCAGGGAACCCAAAGATGGCATCGGAGCATTGACTCCCAGACCCAAAAACGACAGATAGCTTTCCGTAAAGATTGCATTTGGAATCTGTAGCGCCGTAGAGATGACAATAACAGAAACACAGTTCGGAATCAGATGTCTGCGAATCACCCATCCTCCCCGTGCTCCGGCCGCCTTCGCCGCAAGGACATACTCCTGCTCCCGAAGGGATAGAATCTGTCCCCGGACCAGTCGTGCCATCGAAACCCAGTACAGCAGGGCGAACACAATAAATAGGGATATGATATTGGAACCGATTCTGGCAAGGACGGTTCCCTCCAGGCTGTCTCCAATTGCTGTTTTTAGCACCGTTGCCAGCAAAATGACCATCAACATATCCGGAAGGGAATAGATGATGTCAACAATCCTCATAATCATCAGGTCCACCTTTCCTCCGACATAGCCGGAAACCGAACCGACCAAAAGACCGATCACAAGGACGATCAGACTGGCAAAAAATCCTACCGCAAGAGAAATCCTCGTTCCGTAGACGACACGGATAAAATAATCCCTTCCGCTCGCGTCCGTCCCAAAGATATGTGGAAATACCTTTTCTCCTGCCGCGATCCTTGCCTGCTCTGTCGTAGAATATGAAAACGGGGAAAGATTCTGAAACGACGGATCGACCGGTTTGCCCGGTGTCATCCCAAGCATCGACTCATATTGGTATGGCCAAAATATCGGAATGACCAGTGCCGCAATCGTTATCAATACAATAATAATGAAGCTTACCATCGCTACTTTATTTTTGCGAAGGCGTCTCATTCCGTCCTGGAACGCTGTGGTCTGAGGACGCATTTTTACCATATAGGCTTTTTCTTCCTGTCCGGCCGGCTCAAAATCTGCCGCGGACAACGCTGTTTTTTCTGTTTCCTGTGTTGCTTCCATCTGGATTCTCCATTTCCTTTTGCTTTTTTTATTCAAGGGTAATTCTCGGGTCTACGACCTTATATAAAATGTCACTGACCAGATTCATCACTACGATCAGGGTCGCCAGAACAATCGTCGTTCCCATGATCATTGTGTAATCCCGGTTCGTAATGCTCGATACATAGGATCTTCCAATTCCCTGAACCGCAAAAATCTGCTCAACGACCAAAGAACCTGTTACGATGTATGCCAGCATGGGACCAAAGTATGTAATGACCGGAATCAGTGCATTTTTTAAGGCGTGCCCAAAAATAATTCTCCCTCCTGATACTCCCTTAGCTTTTGCCGTCCGGATATAATCCTGTCCCAACACATCCAGCATCGAGGATCTTGTCAGTCTCGTAATATATGACATCGGATACAGCATCAGTGTAATGACCGGAAGAACCAGTCCTGCCGCTGTCGATCCATTCGCTGGAAATACATGGGTCTTGATGGCGAATAAAATCAATAAAAGGGATCCCATGATAAAGGATGGCATGGACACAAAGGCCGTCGTAATGACCATGATCACCCGATCCAGCACTGTGTTCCTGCGAAGCGCTGCGAACGCCCCAAGGACCACGCCAATGATCAGTGCCAAAAATGCGGCAATCAGCCCCAGCTTGATCGAAGTCTTCATCCCATCTGCTATGATATCAATGACCATCCGTCCACGCTGTTTTAAGGACGGGCCAAATTTGAACTGAAGAACATCTGTCAAATACGTCGTATACTGTACGAACAACGGTTTGTCCAATCCATATTTGGCCTCCATCGCCTTTTGTACCGCCGGCGAAACTGCCTTTTCACTGGTAAACGGTCCTCCCGGCACCGCATGCATGATAAAAAATGTCACGGTAATGACCACCCAAACGGTAAAAATGGCCAAAAGAATCCGCTTTACAATGTACTTAATTGTTTTCGCATTCATTTTTTCCTCTCGTCTCCTTCATCATAATCCCCCTCTGTCAGTTCTTCCCTTTCACCTGAACATTTTTTAACAGGTTGTAGGTCTCCCGGTAATTTTGCTGTCTTCCGCTAGTCAGTAAATACTCCACATCCCTTCTGACATGCTCACTGTCAAACAGCTCTAAAAGCCACGGGGCATAGCGGGTACCAACGCCCTCGTTCACTTCCTCCAAAAAATGCTGCAGCGTTTTCCCTTTATTGTAGCTGCGTCCCACGGAATCTGTCGCCGCATCCATGCAGTCTGCACACATGACAAGATCTATGATGGTCTTGACCGGGCTCTTTGAGGTGTCAAATTCCTCCGGATAGCCTCTGGAATTATCGTACCATCGGTGATGACCTCTCGCTACATCTGCATAAGTCCGCGTCAATTCATGGGAAATCAGCATCTCATAGCCCATCTGTGGATGCTGTCGGATGATGTTAAATTCAAAATCCAGCAGCTTTCTCCCATAGACAAAAATGGTGTCAATGATTGGAATTTTGCCAAAATCATGGCAAAGTGCCGCATGATAGGCAAAGTCAAGTATCGATGCTTTACGGGTGTTTACCTCCTCAAGCTTTTGACAGCCGCAGATTCCTAAAAAGAGATCCGGACGGATTTTCAAAAGATGTCCACACATACACTCGGTCAGCTGCCCTACCATCATGGAATGGATATACGTTGGTGGATGGAGGGCTGCAAGGCATTGGAGTACCATTCGTTCAAAAGTAAGACCACTTGGAATCTCTATGAAATACCGGATGATTGCGGCAAAAAACTCCAAAAGGTACGAGAACACGCTGACATTGGGTACACCAAGGATATATGCACAGATATCCTGATACATGCCTTTTAGAGTCATCCTTTCCTCCGCTGTCATATTTTCCGGATCTAAGATACAGATGTAATCCACGGGAAACAAAATGTTTTCAAACAGCATCTGATCATCCCGGATATCTTTATTCCGCTTCCGGTAAAGGGACAGCAGCTTTTCCTGATAGGTCTTTCGATCTATTTTTCCGACCAGATAGCGGTTTCTCACTGCCAGATGGTGAATATAAAGGTCTCTGTCCAACTCAGTAAAATACGCCGGATCGCTTTCCATCATCTGCTCCATCCGGTCGCTGTACTCGCTGATCTTTGCTAATTCTTCCCCGGAGAACTCTCTCTCGTTATTGTAGTCCGTCCCACTCGCGGCATACTGCAGGGTGCGATAGATGAAGTAATTCCAGTCAAACCCGGGCACTGATTCTAAATAAAAGGGATCCTCCGAAATTTCAAGCATTTTATCGATCAGAAAGAGATTTTCCCGATTTGCCCCGCTGTCACATCTAAGTCCCTCATAGAATACGATGGCATAACGCGAATTCGTAAGAACCAGCTCCCTGCTCTTTTCATCCAGCTTTTGAAATTTGTCTTTATCTAAAAAGGACAAAAAAAATTTCCCGATAGCCATGCCCTTTTCCCGAAACCCCTCACTGACTTTGGGACAGGTGACGATTCGTTCTGTCATGTTCATCATGGAATAGCAGGTCGCAATCTCTATATCCAGCTGCCGCAGCAAGTGGGAAAGCTCGTCCTTTTTTTGGGCATCTTCCATCAACCGATTGGAGATGAGCGACATAATCGGCAAATCCAGCATCTCCAGATCCGAAGCGTCCATCAAAGCTTCTCCAAGGGAGGTCATGCTCTCAATCTGTTCCTCTGTCAGTTCTTTTTCTGAGTCCAGAAGTGGAAACAAATCCTGATCGAGCATTTTTCGATTTTCTCCTGCCAACACTCCGATCCTTTCAAAATTGTGACGCAGACGCTCACTGTACTCATCTGCGCTGTTCAGTTCTCCCAGATTGGGCGACGAAAGTCTTCGTATTTCCTCCATACGGCTGACATAGCCTTCAAATGTATGCCGCTTCATATCGTTCCTCCTGCCCCTTTTGCATTTTACATCAAATTTTAGGAACCATTCATCACTTTCGCATTTTTTTATCCCGTCTGTCCGACGGGATAAGGCACTTTAAAATATACGATTTTACAAATTCCGTTCATATATCGCCATTCATAAAATGTCCTCGCAAGCGGGCATCTATAGTTATTATATCACATTTTTCTTATATTGTGTAGCTTTTTCTTAATATTTCGACTTGAATTTTTCTTGTTTTCATAGTATAGTTAGTTGTAACATTTTACCAAAAAAACGCCTATTTAACCCAATATATAAGGAGGATTCCACTATGAGTCGAAAATATTGTTTCCTAAGCCTTGTCCTTCTTTGCCTTTTTTTGATTTTTTCATCCCAGTTTACAGCCGGGAGATTTTCTTTAGCAAAAAGCAGCAGCTTTTCCAAAAAAGCAAGCATCTTGGGATGGAAGGCTGCCTCCAAAACCAAGAATACTATCACGTTAACATGGAGCAAAATGAAACAGGCCAGCGGCTATCAGATCTACCGGAGCAAAAAAAAGAAGAACGGCTATCAGCGAATCAAACAGCTCTCCTCATCAAAGACCTGTTATACCAACAAAAAGCTGTCTTCAAATACCACCTATTATTATAAGATTCGAGCCTACAAAAAAAAGAAGAAACAAATCGTCTATTCAAAATACAGCAAGGTAGTAACCGTAAAAACATCCAAGGCCTCAAAGAGTCATTCCACTCAGAAAACCAGTCCAACCTCCGGTCAGAGCACTCAGGATATCATAAAGCCTTCGATTCCGGATTCTGCCCCTGCCATTCCATCATACCACCAGGCACTGGACTATTCTGAAATCAAAGAACGCCTGTTAAACCCGGATCAGGGCTTTTATCGTACCCTCTCGGTCACGACCTCCCTGGAGGAATTTCCGGATCGTAAAAATGTCATTAACGACAACTGGCAGCTGTACCATCTAAGAATCGGCATTGGTGCCTTTTCTGCTGCCATGAACCAAGAAGATGATTATGAAATAACAGAACCTGTGCTTCAGGGGCTGGATGATCTTCTCTCCTACATACGGGAACGAGGAAAAAATGTCGTCATCCGTTTCTTCTATGATAACAATCTTGGAAAAGCTGACATGGAGCCTGCGCTTCCCATGATCTTAAGACATATTGAACAGCTCAGCCATGTTCTGGATCAGTATCCTGACGTGATCACCGCCATTGAAGCCGGTCTTATTGGTCCAAATGCGGAGATGTATGCGAGCACCATTGCCAATGACCCTAAGGTAAATAATGCCATCCTGGATGCCTGGCTGACCCATGTGGATGAAACCCCGATCCTGGTCAGAACTCCGAGCCGGATCTATCAATATCTTGGCATTACCAGAAATGATCTGGAAACAACGAGGATTCCGGACAACAGTCCGGCCTGCCGCCTTGGTCTTTTTAATGATGGGATGTTTGGAAGCGGTACAGATCTTGGTACCTTTGCCGAACGAGCCCGCGAATTTTCCTGGTTCTCTCTTCAAAATTCCCATCTGCCTTATGGTGGAGAGGTCACAATTCCAGAAAGCAGTATGCACGATTTGAAAAACTGCATTCCTGAAATGTTCCAGATTCACCTGAACTATCTGAATTATGAATGGAATTATCAGATCACACAACAAAAATGGATGGAAACATACTACACAGAAGAAATCGGAACAGATTGCCTCTACTATGGAGATACCGGTTTTACCTATATCGAAAATCATTTGGGATACCGTTTCGTCCTGGAGGATTCTACTTTTTCTTATGAGAATCCATTTCAGGAGCTGTCTGTTTCGCTTCGCTTAAAAAATGTTGGATTCGGAAATTTGAACAAACGAAAACTCCTTACCTTTTTATTTGTTCCGCAAACAGAGGAAGAAAAAGACAGAACTATCATAAAAAAAGAAATGGGACTTTGGGAGGGAGAACTAAGTCTTCAGAAAAAAATCTGTTTTTCCAAAGAGGAACTGGATTCTTCAACTACCTATACGGTCTACTTAAAAATCGACAATGGAGAAGACCGTTATCCAATCCGTTTCGCGAATCCTCTATGGAATGAAGAACTTAAGGCCAACGAAATCGGAATAATTCCCGCAAAAGAAAGTGTTGAAAATTGAGGCCAGCGAGTAGGGGGATTCTCCCCCTACTCGCTGCCAAAGCTGATGCATTATTCCAAAAAGTACAATTCCGCATCCGTTAAATATTTTTTATATGAATTTTGATTATACCATCCCCTATGCCAAAGAAATGCTTTTCCATGGATATCGACGATTGGACGTGCATTACGGATAAAGCTTTCTCCAACAACTTCACTATATATGAACTGATCCAAAAATACTTTTTCCGAGTCATAACGAAAGATTTCAATTTCATCAAATCCATTCTCATTTCTGGCCAGTACGATCCTCTCTCTTCCCAAGAAGGAGGCTCCCAGCTGATACTTCGGATTCCAAAGCGGGTTTCCTCCATGACAGATTTCATTGACCACTCCTGCATCATATAAATAATACAGACTGTCCAGGCTCTCCTGATTCAGTTCAAAGACCGCAAATAATATTTCCGGATGTTCCGGCTCTGTCACTGCCACATCGAACATTCTCTGTGTCTGATTCTCCGGTGCCCCGATCACAATATCGAATTTTTTCTGAGAAACCTTTTTCGTCCCCAGTTCGGTTATCCCATCAGAATTCAAAAGCATTCCCCGTTCCATATCGAAAAACCCCATCCGGATATTCGTATCCGTCGTATCCGGATTAGAATACATACAGACGCGGAGCAGGCCATCCTGAGTCGTCGGTACAAATTTACAATAATACTGAATCGAGGCTGTGATGAGAATTGTCTCATCGCTCCAGGTCAGTCCATCCTCTGAGGAAATATAGGCCCAGTTCTTATTATTGACTCGATAAAAAACAAAAAATTTATTTTGATATTGAAGAATCTGACTATAGCAGGTACTCCCGGAGGATTCCTTAACGATTTCTGTGTCAAACCGCTCGATGCTGTATGGCTCGTTGGAGATTCGGATATGAATCTCATTGTCCTTATTATGACCTCCAGCATAAGCACAAAGAATCCTTCCATCCCCTCGTATTGCAAGGGCCAGGCCATTATGATCATCGGTCACCGTCGCCTTTTTCAAAGCTGTTTTCTTTACCTCTCCCGTTGACCTGTCATACTCTGCCACCCCACTATAGCCCTGGCTGGTATTATATCCCCAAAACAGCTTTTGAAAAGATGCCTTTGTGTCCTCTCCATAAGATACGACCTGCGGATAATACCACCAGCTCCAGATCATATCACTGGTTCCCATTCCATTTTCATTCAAGGCAGCCAGATACCATTTTGCATACAAGGTGATATCTCCCATGCTTCCAGCCGGGATCCGATCGACTCTGTTTTCAAAGGTGCTTTCGGTATACCATCCCTGAAAAGAGAAGAAATCTCTGACCGGATTCTGAAGCACTACCTCCGTCTCATAGGAATAGGTATCCGGATTTGCCTCGTGATTTGAACCTCCGTTCAATGTATAGGTAATCTGATAGACTGGAGGTCCCCATTTTGCATAAAGATGAATCTTCCCCACGCTGTGTTTCGGTATTTTCTTTATCTTTGTCGTTAATGCTTTATCTGTATACCATCCCTGAAAGGAATAATTCTCCCTCACCGGCTGGTAAAGCTTTGCTGCTTTATTATATTGATACGTGAGCGGATTATTCTCATTGTTCGTTCCCTTATTCAACTTGTAAACAATCTTATAGCTCCGGACATTCCATTTTGCATAGAGCTTAAGCTTTCCCTTCGTTCCCTTCTTTATTTTTTTGATTCTCTGCGTGTATTTTTTATCCAGATACCAACCGCCAAACTTGTATCCTGTCCTAGTTGGAGAATACAGCTTGATTGACTGATCTGAAGTATAGACCGCGGGATTTTTCTCATGATTTACTCCGACATTGATTTTGTAAACGATCCGGTAGGTCTTTCCTGCCGCCATCGCCTTCTGTGGCAATAACAGAATAAAAAGCAGGAAAATATAGATTCCCCACCGTTTCCATTGGTAGAATTTTTTCATGTTTCACCGTCCCTTTATTATTTTTTCTGTTAAAAAACTAGCAGAAAAATGTGATTATTTTATGTTATCCAGCCGATCGAAATGGCTTACCGTTTTATTCGTGGTTACTATTCACAGCTCCGCTGTTCATAGCAACAAAATGCACACAAATACTCCCTTCGGTCGTATTTGGCGCACTGATGCCCCGGAT
>CADBUD010000267.1 GCA_902797785.1 uncultured Lachnospiraceae bacterium | reverse complement strand
TTTGCACAAAAATTTGCGTGGACAAGCTCGCTTGTCCCTCCGAATCTTCGTGCAAAGTGCACATGCGATTTCATCGCATGGCACTTTTGACCCCGACATCATACTATAAAAAAACAGTAAAAATTTATACTTTTCCTGAAAGGAAGTGAATCACATTATGAAAAAACGCCTTCTTGACCACATCGCCCATATCGATGATTACATCAGTAAAGGCGTCTGTGAACCTGAGCATGAGGAGCTGATTTCCTATCATCTCCAGCAGATTCTCTTCATCCAGCATGAGCGCTTTGTGCATCTTATCGTCGTCGTTCTCTTTGCTCTGATGGCGCTCGGATGTATATTTATGACGCTGTTCACCCCCAGGCTCTCCCTGCTCTTTCTCTTTTTGGCAATGTTCGTACTTTTGGTCCCCTATATTCTGCATTATTATACGCTTGAAAACGGCGTCCAGAAAATGTACGACCAGTACGATGAGCTCCTACGGATGAGCGGTCATATCATCGGGCGAAATGCTTCTTTTGTATCATCTTCGCCTGACGAATAAAATAAGGCTGCTCTACAAAAAGAAATTTTTCTAACTCCCGAGGAAAGGCTTCAATCCGATCAAATTCTTCGGGAGTTTCTAAAATACATCCGTTCATATCAACATAAATGTCCCTTCGACTGTATCCGTCTAAATGAAAAATGCTGGAACACAGCATAAAGGTCAAATCATAATCCCTGCAGTATCGTAGGACAACCTCTGTCTCCGGCGATAGCTGCTGAATCTGCTTTTTTATTTCTTGCGCCGTGATTTCATATCCATTGACCTCAATAAAGATTTTCTTTTTGCCATGAATCAGGGCTTTCAATCGCTCCTCCCTGCGGTCTACCGGAAAAATAGCGTCCTCTCCCGCTTTTCCGAGCCTTGCGTTCATCGCATCCTGATAAGCAATCCTGACGGTCTTCATTCTGCTTGTTTCATTTTTATACCAGCCTTCATAATAGATTTCAAAGAGGGAGGATAAGAAGCTTCGGCTCATTTGCTCCAATTTTTCCTGAGGGGTATATTTTAAGAAAAACCAGATCCAGTTTCTCCATGCATAGTAGGTCGGAAAAGTATTTACAACTTCTTTTTTTGCTCCCATGGCATGCAGAACAACTGAACTGCCACAGGATGCCACACGATATCCGGCAAGATTACAGCGCCACCCCCATTCTGTGTCATCCCAGTATAAGAAGTTTTCCTCCGGCATCAGTCCAATCTTTTCAACTACCTCTCTGCGCACCATCAAGGAACAGGCTGCAACTGCATCAGAATAGACCACATCCGGGATTCCTTCATGATCTGGCTCATTATAATATTTTGCCTGTGTCGCATAGTTTTCAAAATCAATCGTCATACCATACTGCTGAATGATTCCCGGCAGCTCCATATGATAGACTTTCGATCCTACCATTCCGGTCTCTTCGTGTGTGTCCAGAAATTTTTTCAGCTCCCCAATCGCATTTTCATCGACAATGACATCATTGTCCAAACAGACCAGATAGGAATGTCCATTTTTTAGCGCCTCCCGAAGTCCCCGGTTAAATCCACCGGAGCCTCCCAGATTTTCTTCATTCTGCAGAAGCGTCAGCTGACCTGCATAATTTTTTTGAATCAACTCTACGGAATCATCCGTCGAGGCATTGTCCACCACGTATAATGCGTAATCTGTGAATTTTGATTCCAAAACACTCTGGATGCACTGAATAACGTATGCGCTTTTATTATAATTACAGATGACGATTCCTACACTTTTTGCCTGCATCCTTCTTCCTCCTCGTATAATGGCTATTTTTCATTTTCTTCTGCCATATTCAGTGTAACAACACTCCATGTAAAAAAACTTATGGATTGCACCAAACCGCTGCCATCCATAAGTTTTCAAGAACGATATGTCGTTTACTAATTTTTGTATGTCATAAGGGTCTTCTGACTAAATACCTGTTTTCCTTTGATGTTTCGGTAATAATACACTTCAATCGTATGTGACCCAGAATTTACATACTGCAGGGTGACCGAAAACATCGGAAGCTTACTATATTCAAATGTTTTTACCTGATTATCTCCATAGACGATTTTTACACCATCCGGTTTGATTTCTTCCATGTTGGAGAAGTAAAGGCGCACGCGTTTTCCATTGTAATATTTCAAATCACTGTCTGTATTATCTAAGCGGCAGACCGGAACCTCCGGGTACGCAATTGTTTTCTTTGCGGAATATGCACCATAAACTTTTTTTGAAAGCGAATCCTTTTTATAAGCTCTCACTCGAACCGTGTAGGTGTTGCTGTACTTGATTTTGATATTCGCTGATGTCGTGCTTCCTTTCGCTACATTTAAAGTCTTGCTCACTTTTTTTCCAGATGCGTTTTTGTAACTGTAACTGATCTGATATCCTTCTGCTCCGGATACTTTCTTCCAGGAAACTTTGACGGTGTATTTTGTCTTTTTCTGGGATTTGTTTAGCAAAGTCAGCGAAGCCGGCTTTCCAACAGAAACCTTTTTCCATTTTGCATAAACAACAGTGTTCGCCTTAATCTTTTTAGAAAAACTAAAAGCCGTTTTTCCTGCCTTATCGGAATACCAGCCGACAAAGGTATACCCCTTACATGCTGGTGAAGCAGCCGGCTTTGTAATTTTATTTCCACTTAAAATAATCATCTGTGACGGCATATTCTTGACCGTTGCTGTTGAATTTTTCTGGAAAGAAATCTGGCATGCTGTGATTCCTGATGATTTCTTCTCCACGCTCTCCTTATATACTCCGTTATAAAATGTCTTTACCCCAAAAGTATATATGCCTTTGCCATTTTCATTGATATAGGAGGAAAAATCATAGGTAGTTGCTTTGACATCCTTTAAATCTATGGTTTCTACTAATCCTCCGTCTTTATATAATTTTAGCTGATATGCCTCTTTATAAAGATTGTCATCCTTCCACTCTGCAACTGCCGTGGCATTCTGCCAGCCGGCATATGACGGTGCCGTCAGCTCTCCCATTACGACATCGATCTGTACGCTGACCATATCCACGCCATCCGCATAGGTATAACCTTCTTTTTGGGGAAGTCTGACCTCATATTTATAGGAACCTTCGCTCTTTGCGTTATACTGCTTATTTACTCCATCAACAACAGGAAGCCATACAGTATCTGCTGCACTGACCGTAACCGCATCCTGACTGGTCTTGATCAAAAATACCAGTGAATTCTGCACATCTGCAAAGTCTGTGTTTTTATCTACCTGAATATTGATATTTCCGGTTTCACTACCAATCGTCACTCTGCTGTCTGCTCCGTCGGCATACTGAACCTGAACTGTGGTGAATACTTTAGATAAATCATTTTCTTCTGCCTCTTTTTTGATGTCAACAACTTCAACGTTTCCACCGGTCTCTGTATTTTCCGATTCTTCTAGATTTTGACTCCCGACTGTATTGTCTGTGGACTTCTCCTCTGTGTTGTCTGTGGACTTCTCCTCTGTGTTGTCTGTGGACTTCTCCTCTGTGTTGTCTGTGGACTTGACTTCTATGTTGTCTGCGGATTTTTCTTCTGTGCTTTCTGATTCTTCAGAAAGTACAGCTTCTGACATCTGTACGATGTCTTCACTATAAGCCCGGACTTCCGTGCACAAATTCCCTGAGGTTGCACTCAATGCACAAATCAAAGCTCCTGTTAGAACTATTTTCTTCATTTTTTCCTCCTCTAATCATACCATTCGCTCTCTACTCTTTTGTTACTATTCACAGTCCTCCTCACAGCTTTCGGATTTCCCGCTGCTTCGCAACTCTCCCGGTGCATTCACGTCTGTAATCCTCATTATGGGAGGAGTTCCTGCTTCACACACTTTGCCCCCATCATCAACCCTGACATTCGATTATTATATCAGATGCAGAATCCAAAATCAACTTAAAAAACTTTGTATTTTTTTAGGATTGAAAAACTTGTCAATTATTAGTAAAATAGAAATGGTTTTTCCTTATTTTATTGTCAATTATTATATTTTTTAAGGAGGTCATTTTATGAAAATTGGATTTATTGGATGTGGAAATATGGGAGGTGCTCTGATTCGTGGAATCGTATCCCACAAAATTCTGCCGGCAGAAAACATCATTGCAGCAGATCTCAATGAAAAAGCCCTGAAAAAAGTACAGGATGACACGCACATCTGTGTGACCACCAGTAATCTTATGGTCGTAGCACAGGCAGAAATCATCGTTCTGTCTGTAAAACCACAGTTCTATGAAACTGTCATTAAGGAAATCCGGGATTCTGTCAAAGAATCCCAGTGTATCCTGACCATTGCGCCAAAAACAATAGCATCTGTCGAAGAACTGTTTACCCGTCCTGTCAAGGTCGTGCGCGCCATGCCAAATACCCCGGCTCTTGTAGGAGAGGGTATCACCGGCGTTACCTGCAATGATCTGGTATCGGAAGAGCAAATGGAGGAAATCTGCCATATTCTATCCGGCTGCGGCAAAGTAGAACGTGTAACTGAGCATCTGATGGATGTCGTCGTCGCAGTCAGCGGCAGCTCCCCGGCTTATGTTTTTCTATTTATTGAAGCCATGGCTGATGCTGCTGTTTTGGACGGTATGCCAAGGGCACAGGCATATCAATTTGCCGCACAAGCAGTACTTGGCAGTGCAAAAATGGTTCTGGAAACCGGAAAACATCCCGGCGAACTTAAGGACATGGTCTGCTCTCCGGGCGGAACGACAATCGCTGCGGTCAAGGTGTTAGAGGAACAGGGGCTGCGCGGTGCTGTCATGGATGCCATGCATGCCTGTGTCGAAAAAGCCAGATCTCTGTAAACTCTGATCTCTGTAAACTCTGACTTTTCTGCTATACTCGTTAACGAAAACCGATTCCGCTTTTCGTTAACGAGTATAAAAAACCGGAATGCAAAAATCACAACTCATTTTTTAATCGTTCCATTACTCTGCAGACTTTATCATAGGAAAATCCCTTGCGGTACAGACTTTGACAAGCCTTCTGCCACTCCTTATAGGTATCCTCAGATTCGAGAATTTTCTTTCTCTTTTTTTCAAAGAACCTTTGAATCTGTTCTTCCTCAAAATCCGCCTGCATCAGCTTTTGCTCTTCGTCCTCTTCTAATACCTCTCTTAGCTTCTCCCGGATCAATTCCTTTGAAATCCCCTTCAGCATCAGATCCTGCTCTATGGCACGAAGACTTTTTTTTCGTTTTTTTACCTGATAATAGCTGTGGATATAGCGTTCATCATCCAGGTAACGATATCTTTTTCCAAAGCTGATCACTTGATCAATACAGGCGGATGGATATCCGCCCTGTATCAGTTTTTCCCGAATCTGTGATTCCGTCCGATCCATGGAATCAATCAGATAAAGCATCCGCTCTCTTGCCCGTTTATAAAGGATCTCTGATACAATTTCCTGATAATCCCGTTCAGAAAGATCTCCTCCATCCTGAATGTGATATTTTTTGCACTCTCCATAATATAAGACCAAAGGCTCTTTTTCTTCAAAGAAGATCTTCCATCTTTTTTTTCCGAATTGCTTTACCTCTATAATCTGCATCCTGACCTCATTCTGTCATAGAAAACGTATTTATTCTTTTCCTATAAATCCGATCCATCCTCTGACTTCTCAGCATCCGCTCCGGTCAGTGAATCATCTGATTCCTTGGAAGGATGCTCCTTTTCCGCAATCTGAGCTTTTAACGCATCTGACATCTCTAAAGCCGGAAGAGAATAGGCCTCACGCACTTTATTTTCAATCTCAAATGCAAGCTCCGGGTGATCTAAAAGGAAGTTTTTGGAGTTTTCACGTCCCTGTCCAATTTTCTCTCCCTGATAAGCATACCATGCACCGCTTTTATTTACCACATTTACCTTGGCTGCCAAATCTAAGACTTCTCCAATCTTGGAGATTCCTTTTCCGAACATGATATCGAACTCTGCCTCACGGAATGGCGGGGCGACTTTATTTTTTACGACCTTGACTTTTGTCTTGCTGCCGATAACTTCCCCATCCTGCTTTAACGTCTCGACTTTGCGGACATCCATACGAATCGAAGCAAAGAACTTTAAGGCGCGTCCTCCGGTCGTCGTTTCCGGGTTTCCAAACATAACGCCGATTTTCTCGCGGAGCTGATTGATGAATACCACGACGCAGTTGGATTTGCTGATGATACCTGTCAGCTTCCTGAGGGCCTGAGACATTAGACGCGCCTGCTGTCCCATATGGGAATCTCCCATATCTCCTTCGATTTCTGCTTTGGGTACCAAGGCTGCTACAGAATCGACAATGACGATATCCACTGCTCCTGAACGAACCATCATCTCCGTGATTTCCAATGCCTGCTCTCCATTATCCGGCTGGGAAATGTAGAGATTATCAATGTCTACTCCGATGTTTTTGGCATAGACAGGATCTAAGGCGTGTTCGGCATCGATGAATCCTGCAATTCCATTCATCTTCTGAACCTCTGCCACCATGTGGAGAGCCACGGTCGTTTTACCACTGGACTCCGGGCCATAGACTTCAATGATCCTGCCTCTCGGGACTCCGCCAAGTCCCAGGGCGATATCAAGCCCCAGTGAGCCAGTCGGTACAGTTTCGACATTCATAGCGGCGGATGGATCTCCGAGCTTCATGATGGAGCCCTTGCCATATTGCTTTTCGATTTGGGTAATTGCTGCATTTAATGCTTTTAATTTATCTTCATTTGCCATTTGTTTTCTCCTTATATTTCGAATGTTTGTTCGATTTTTATGATACACTAAAATGAGAGGGATGTCAATATGAATCTTTTCATGTTATTATTGAGCGCGATAGGAAGGACGCTTTCAGCGCTAGCGTTTGGCACGATATGAGCAAGAAGTGGGGCGAAACCACACGGGATTGCGAATATCGGGGAGGATTGTGGGACGCAAGACATCCGGTAGATGTCTGCTCTGCGCCGACCGTAACGGAGTGAGGACGCGAAGCACGGAACAATCCGTTAAATCACTTTTGACGGGAAAATCATATATTATAGGGGGAATGTCTGCTATATCGAATAGACAAGAAAATCATGAAGTTATTGATGCACAGTTCCTAAGCTCTTGGAAGACAAAAAACATCCTGCATGAAATGTCTGGGGAATTCTGATAAAGTTCCTAAGGGCAATTTGAGTTATGGTCTTTATCTTATCATTCTTTTATGCTAATGTCAAATCTTTTCTGCTCAGTCTTTTTTTGTTTTTTCACCTTTATTCCTCGATCTATTCAGCTTTTCCCTTTTCCCTAATCCCTTTTCCAAACGCCGCATCCATGTCCTCGACGATCTCACAATCAATAAATCCGCCTTTTCCCATATCCCGAAGCATTTTCATCGTCTTTTCATGAGAAAATCCCTCTTTATATGGCCGGTTCTCTGTCAGTGCCTGATAGATATCAATACATCCCATCAATCGTTCCTCAAATCCCAGATCCTTTGCTTTTTTTCCAAAAGGATAGCCTCTCCCGTTGAGCTTTTCATGGTGATGCGCTGCCCATTTTGTAATATCCTCTAGTCCATGAATCTTCCTTAAAATCTCATAGGTATAGAATGCGTGGTTTTGAATCTGGAGATATTCCTCGTCTGTCAGCTTGTCCGGCTTTTCCAGAATATCGGTATCAATGACCAGCTTTCCAATATCATGCAGGGCGCCGGCCAAATAAAAGCGGATTATCTTTTCCTTGGAAAATCCATAATATACCCCCATCTGCTCTGCTTTTGAGGCGACTCCCAAAGAATGCGATCTGGTAAACTGGGATTTATAATCGATGATTTTCGCGAACATGGTCGCAATGCTCCGGATTTCCCGATTGGTATACTCTTCTTTTTCTTTTGGAATCAAAAGCTTCAGCTCCCGCTCTAAATTGTCCCCTTCCATCTTAGAAAGAAGCTGCTGCATTTCCAGCTGCAAAAAAAGCTCTACACTTTTTTTCGTAAACAGGATTCCCTGCTGGGAAACCACCCACTGACGGATCTTTTCTATTTTCTCTTCGGTCAAATCTCCCATATTCCAGACTGAATCCACCATATCCGCCAGGTGGATCAGCTGCGCGAACAGTGGAATTTCGTCTCCTGCTTTTCCAAACGGTCCGCTTCCGTCTGCATTTTCATGATGATACAAAATAGCACGTTCCTTTCTATTCAAAAAAGCAAGCAGCTTTAAATTTTCCTCTCCCAGGACACAATGACGTCCTACTCCGGTCATCTTAAAGAGCTGTTCTTTCTTTCTAATCTCTTCTATAAAATCATCAATTTCCTCATCCTCACTGTTGTTTTCCACACTATTGTCTTCGCCAAATTCTTCCGCTGTGCTTCTGCTCTCTGCCACTGCGCTGCCAGCTTCTTCCTCCGTGCTTTTGCTTTTGTTCTCTTCTGCCGCACTGCTGTCTTTTACTTCTGCATTACGGTTTTCTTCCATTCCCTCCAGGATGAGTCGTTTTGTTTCCATCTGTTCTATGAGTTCAAAATTTACCGGATGATACTGATATTCTCCCTCTGCCTGATTCAGATATTCAAACACATCTCCATTTGCCATGCTCGGATTTTCCAAAATCTCTCGAATGTTCTTGGCTTTGATCTGATCCTTTGTTTCGCTGCATTTTTCCTCCAGCTCCTGCTGTACCTTCCGAATCGTTTCCGCAAGAGCATTATCATGCAGCACGGAAAAACAAGCCAGCTGCAGCAGATCATCCTCTGACATTCCCATTTTCCTTCCCATCAACAAAGCGACATAAGCCACTCGTTTTCCATGATGATTTGAAACTCCTGTCACATCCCGCTCCACGCAGTCCAATGCGTAAGAAAATGCGAGCATGAGGTCTTTAAAACTGATTTTCATAATATCCTCCTACAAAATCTGATGTCTATCTAAGATTTTTCCCAATTGCGTTATATGTTTTTTTATGGTAAAATGATGCATATATTTTAATCACACATATGTTACCATGTTCATCTTTTTTTGTCCATAGTAACCAAAAAGGAGTGCCTATGCATAAAAACGAATCATCTGAAAATTACCTGGAAACAATCTTAATGCTCAGCAGGAAGCTGCCTGTTGTACGTTCTGTTGATATTGCCAATGAACTGGGATTCAAAAAATCCAGTGTCAGCGTTGCCATGAAAAATTTACGCGAAAAAAAACATATTACCGTCACTGACGCCGGATTTATTTACCTGACCGAGTCTGGAAAAGAGATTGCGGAAATGATTTATGAACGCCACGAATTATTATCCAAGTGGCTGATTCATTTGGGCGTCCCGGAGGAAATCGCCACGGAGGATGCCTGCCGGATGGAGCATGATATCAGCAAAGAAAGCTTTGCCGCAATCAAAAAAGTTATTTTGGCATATGAAAACATAGAAGCCAAACGTTCCTGACAAGCTCATCAGCAAAATGCACATGATGCGCACGGATTTTGTGAGGAAAATGTCGCTTTCAGCGACCAAAATCCGGCGCGACTCATGAACAAAACGGCAGGCCATTTCGTTCATGAGTATAACTTAATGATGTCAAAAAAACGGTTTTTGCCGCCTTGGAAAATGGGTTCCTCTCTTCGTAGGAAAACAGGCAATATTTCATTTTCCTTTCTTCTTCCTCCTCAAAGATCCATGGAAGCGCTCCTTCCACCAGCGGCTCTATATGCATCCCACGAGCCGCCGCTTTGGAATCATACCCCTCTTTCAAAAGACAAATTTCATCATTTCCTCCCCGCTTGAAAAACTCCTGATACTCCTTTTTCCCAATCATTTCCTTTTTCGACCAGCACGGACGGTTTTTGGCATTCTCCCGAAGATAATAATCAAACGTTAGAAGACAGTCGAACACCTCCATGGAAAATCCGCTGTTTTGATTACCCTGTCGTTTTTTCTGAAAGGAACAGGAAAAATCCCGAAGCACTTTATATCTGGCTTCTCTTTTTATCCCGATATCCAACAGGGTATGTTCCTCATAATATGCTCCCAGTGCCTCATAAAAGGCATAGGGCGATGGAAAAAATGAGATGAGATATGGCAGGACATGTTCGAACTGATCGCTGTTATAATAGACCTCCACCATTTCCTCGACCTGCTTTAACTTTAGAATTTCATCGTAGGAGATCCACCTCGTGCTCAGGACCTCATAGGGCTGGGAATCTCGATAGGTCAGTTCATATTTCTTTCCCTGTTCCTCCATATATGAGCCCTTTAATACCTTTAAAAATCCCAGCTGCAGCTGGTCCGGTTTCATTTCATACGCCTTGTTAAAGGAGGTCTTAAAGGAGGCAAAGTCCTCATATGGAAGACCGGCGATCAAATCTAAATGCTGATGGATATTCCCGAATCCATGAATCGTCAGGAGAGTTTTTTTCACCTTTTCCACATCCATGGAACGGCGGATCTCGGTAATCGTATCCGGATTGGTCGACTGCAGACCGATCTCCAACTGAATCAATCCAGGTCTCATCTTTTGGAAGACTTCATATTCCGGCTCCCCGATCAGATCGGCCGCCACCTCAAAATGAAAATTCGTCACGCCATTATCATGCTCGATAAGATAGGTCCAGATTTCCAACGCCCGGGCACGATTGCAGTTAAAGGTCCGGTCGATCAGCTTGACCTGCGGCACACGGTGCTCCAGGAAAAAATCCAGTTCTTTTTTTACCAGGGAAAGACTGCGAAACCTTACCTTTTTGTCAATGGAGGACAGACAGTAGCTGCAGGAAAACGGGCATCCCCTGCTGGTCTCGTAATATAAGATCTTATGCTTAAATTCTGACAGGTCGGAATAAACGAACGGCAGCTCATCCATATCCATCAGAGGCCGTGGCGGCGTTTTTTTCAATTCTCCCTGCGGGGTACGGCTGATGATGCCCAAAATATTGCTCTGCCAGTCAGGCTGTGCTTCCCACCATGCTCTGGTCAGTTCATAGAAGGTAATCTCTCCCTCTCCCAAAATGATTCCCTCGATCTGGGGATTCGCCCTCAGCACCCGCTCTGCATCATAGCTGACCTCCGGACCTCCCAGCCAGATGCGGGTATTTTTCGCGACCTTCTTTAACTCTCTGGAAATATTAAGGACTTCGCTAATATTCCAAATATAACAGGAAAAAGCGACAACCTCTGCTTTTTCCTGATACAGTGACTGCAAAATCGTATCCAGATTGTGGTTGATGGTATACTCCCTCACAACGATCTTTGGCGCTTCCATCGTTTCTTTCCCTGTCTTTTTTCTCATACTTTCCTTTTCATGACGCACTTGCTGCGTCATAATGGTAGATATGAAAGGTTTACCTTTCATACTTTCCTCTTCATGACGCACTTGCTGCGTCATAATGGTAGATATGAAAGGTTTACCTTTCATACTTTCCTGCCGGTGGGACGCATATGCCAATAAATCATATACTGCAAGATTTGAATGTACATATTTAGCGTTCAATGCTGCTAATACAATTTTCATCTGTCCTCTTCCTTCCTGTCATATTCTAGGCTCTCAGCAGCCAAATCCTGCTTCACAAGCAGCTGTTCTCCTCCCGACATTCGGATTTCCCGCTGCTTCGCAGCTCTCCCGGCGCATTTGCGCCTGAAATCCTCATTTTAGGAGGAGTTCCTGCTTCACAAAGCAGGAAAATTTGATACATAAAACAGCTTCTTACGTGCAAGCACGACGAATCTCTTTTATGTATCAAATTAACTGTGAATAGTAACGTTACGATTCACTGTTCTCCTCCCGACATTCGGATTTCCCGCTGCTTCGCAGCTCTCCCGGCGCATTTGCGCCTGAAATCCTCATTTTAGGCGGAGTTCCTGCTTTCACAAAGCAGGAAAATTTGATACATAAAACAGCTTCTTACGTGCAAGCACGACGAATCTGTTTTATGTATCAAATTAACTGTGAATAGTAACACTTTAACACAAATATTCCGAAAAATCTATAATCCATCCCTTAAAAAAAACCGATAAAATAAGAAAAGAGTAACTATAACAGGAGGTCTGATTACGATATGATAAAACGAAATTCCTATCTTGCTTTTTTTCTTATTCTTGCGCTGGTGTTTGCCCAGCTTCCGCTGGTCTCCCCTGTCGTTTTGGCAGAGGACATCTTAGAAAAAGATACCTCAGAGGAATCTGCGATCCTATCTTTTTCCAATAACGAAATCATAGCCACCGGTCCGGACAGTGGATATTCAATCACCGAAACTGCTCTGACCATTACCGGGGACGGCATCTATCATCTGACCGGAAGCTGTAAGAACGGATCCATAACTGTCAAGGAAGATTTGACCGACGTTGTTCTTATTCTGGATGGCCTGACTCTTTCTTCCCAGACGGCGGTGCCGATTCTCATAAAAGAAAACAGCCATGTCATCCTGCATTTAAACCAGGCTTCTACTCTGACCGACAATGAGCCTTCCTCCACCGCATCAACAGATGCTTCTCCGGTAAAAGCAGCCATTCTTGGTCAAACCGGTTCCAGCCTGACGATCTGCGGCGATGGCTCCCTGATCATTTATGGAAACGCCCAAAATGGAATGGCCGGAATGGAATCCTCTTCCCTTATGGTCAGCAGTGGTTCCCTCCAGGTCGCATCTGCCGTCAATCACGGAATCAGCTACGATGGAAAAATCAGCATCTACAATGGAAATCTCCAGATTGCTGCAAATGGTGAC
>CADBUD010000266.1 GCA_902797785.1 uncultured Lachnospiraceae bacterium | reverse complement strand
GAAGAGCCAGTGCCGGAAGTCCTACTGGAAGAGCCAGTGCCAAAAGTGCCAGAAGGAGCATCTCCGGAAGCATAGGAAGCAATACTTTGTGGATTCGAAGTAATGATTTTAGTATGGGTATTATGAGGACCATAGCGCGTATAAAGGGAACGGCAATCCATAGGTTTTGTTGTCCTCATAGGAATATCAATATTCATGGGTTTCACCTCTTTTCACTACAATTCAATTTCAATGTTTTCTTATTTTTCCTCTGTGTCTCCCAGAACCCGTTCGATTGTCTCAATCAATGTCTTTGGTACGGCAGGTTTCAAGAGATATCCTGCCGGACGCAGGGTCAGGACAGCCTGGATATGTGCTCTGTCATTGACTCCTGTTAAAAAGACGACGGGAATGGATTTTAGATCCTCATCAGCCTGAATCATTTCCAGGGTTTGTTTTCCATCGCAAACGGGCATTTCATAATCCAAAAGAATGAGATCCGGACGGCTTTTTCCTATCGAAGTCATGGCCTTCATTCCGGAATTGGCGAGGGTGACCTGATAGTGTTCTTCCAGCATTTTTTTGATGCTTCGCAGGGTGGTAGTATTGTCATCTACGACTAGGACGCGTTTTTTTCCATTTTGTGCCTCTGCACCATCTTCCCTGACTTCATTTTCGGATAGCTTTAGTCTGCGACAGATAGCAGAAAAAACATCGGAATTGTCCAGAGGACGGATTAGATTTTCAAATTGTTCTCCTTCATAAAAAATTAGAAAGTTTTTTCGCTCCTGTTCTGTTCCGATGGTCAGTACCGGAATCTGTGGGGAGTTCGCGCGAATCCGGTTGAACAGGAGTGCTTCTACATCGTACATCCCAATGAGACTGATTAAGATCAGATCCGGCTCAACGACTTTTAGCATGCCAAGGACATTTTGCGTTCCATCGGTACAGATCTGTATGCGGAAATATTTGTTGAGATAGGAATGAAGCTCTTTCATCAGGTCATTCATTTTTCCAATCATTAATATTGTTTTCATAATAATTCCTCCATTTTATTCATTATTTTTTCTGCTTCCTCGGAATCCATATCTTTAATGGCTGCGGTGAGCATAGGAAGCAGGGTTTCAATGTCTTCCGGGTATCGATAGGAAGTCAGTTTGTCAGCAATTTCATCTGCGGTATCAATGTCAAAATCCTCCAGGGCAGACCGGAGCATGGAAAACATGGCAAGCAGCATGTCTGCATCGGCAGCGGTCTTTTTTGGGGAATACCCGGTAGATTTCCCTGTAATGCGGAATACGCCGATCAGTTTTTCCTGGTAGGAATTCCATTCTCTTAAAAAGACCGGATGCAGGGAAGCGATGGTATCCGTATCATGATCCCTGGCGGCATATTCCAGTATTTTTGCCATTCCGGCAAGGGGAAGGATTCCAATGGTCGCAGCCGAGCTTTTCATGGCATGCACCTGAATACGATAGGAATCAAAGGAAGCTTCCCGGGCAAAAAGTTCTAAGAACATCGACTGGAGCTTTTCTGATTGAAGGGAAATGACATCATAAAAATCTTCGACAGTAGAGCTTAATAAATCCTCATCCGGAAGATGCAGCCAGGCATAGTGCCAGTCCAGTCCATCGATGACAGGGAGCTCCTCCGGGGAAAAAGCCGGGGCAGCATCATCCATTTCCCGGGGCAGGATCAGCTCCTTTGGCAGTTCCGCTAAGATGACCTGTTCTAATTGCTCAGATACGATTGGTTTGGAGACAAAACCGTCAAAGCCGGCTTCTAGGTACTGCTCCTTTGCTCCGGTAATGGCATTTGCCGTCAAAACATAGATGGGAACATTCTGGCAATTTGGCAGGGTGCGCAGATGCTGCATCGTTTCGACACCATCCATATCCGGCATCATATGATCGGTAAAAATGAGATTAAAACATTCTTGCTTTGCAAGCTCAATCGCCTCGAGACCACCGCCGGCCTCTGTGACTTGAATCTGAGTGATCTTTAAGAGGCTTTTAAAGACCTTTCGGTTCATGGCATTATCATCAACGACCAGGATCTTTGCATCCGGGGCAAGAAAACCACCTTCGTACCGATAGGTATCCTTAGAAGAATCCGGTTGGGAATTCAAATCTCCAATCGGGGTATCATCGACAATTTTTTGCCGGAGATCAAAATAGAATTTTGATCCTTTGCCATAGACACTTTCCACTTCCAGCTGACTGTCCATCAGGCGGAGCAGCTGGATGGTAATGTTCATTCCCAGTCCGGTTCCTTCGATATTTCGATTTCTGTCTTCTTCAATCCGCTGATATGCTTCGAATAGCTTTGGCAGATCTTCCTCCTTGATGCCCATGCCGGTATCCTCGACTTCAAAATGAAGAAGCTCATCCTCATCTTTTCGGGAACCGCGAACCCGGAACCAGACCGTTCCGGAAGGGGTATATTTTACCGCATTGGTCAGCAGGTTGGTAATGACCTGACGGATCCGGACATCGTCCCCGTAAAGCTTCCCTGGCAAATCGGATTCAGCTTCGATCAAAAGGTGAAGATCCTTTGCCTGAGCGCGCTGGGATATCATATTTCCAAGATCGCGGATCAAAACGGAGAGCTCATATTCGACAGGAACGATTTCCATTTTTCCGGATTCGATCTTGGAGGAGTCTAAGATTTCATTGATCAGGGAAAGCAGGGTATTTCCGGCAGTATAAATATCGGCGGCATATCCCCGTATTTCTTTCTCTCGGCTTTCCCGCAGGATCATCTCGTCCATGCCCAGAACGGCATTGATCGGAGTCCGGATTTCATGGGACATTTGAGCAAGAAACCGGGATTTTGCCTGATTAGCAAATTCGGCTTCTTCCTTGGCTGCCCGAATCTGGTCATATTGACGGTTGATCACCGCCATATTGCTCATTTCGGCGGCCATCCATGCTAAGAATCCAATAATCATGGCGCCAACGAATGCCACATAGAGCTTGTAGTAAAAATGTTCATATAACCGGGCTTCCTTGTGAATGGGAAAGGAAGCGGACTTTATGACCGTCTGATCCGTACCGTCCAGTACCTTGACATTTAAGGTGTAGTCCCCAAATGGAAGACTGGTGTAATACATCGGTGCCAGATCGGTTTGTTTTACTGTGACGCCGGCGGAATCAAACCCTTCCAGATAACAGGTGATCTGTGGGTTAGAAGCCGAATAGTTCAAGACGGCGGGCTGAATCTGAATCTTTCCGGAACCGGCGGGAACCTGATAGATACCCTCGATTTTAGGAACTGATTCTTCATCTGCCGTGAACGAATCAATTAAAATCTGATATTGATCGGAAAAGGTGTGGTAGCCGGAGAGATTGACACGGCGTACCCCGTCTGTACAACAAAAATACAGATCGTTGTTATGTGCTGTAGAAAATGCGTTTGCGGTCAAGGTCGTATCAAAGCCCCAGGTACGGTTCAATAAGAGAGAGGGATACTCCTTAGAATCACTGATCAGATCCGCAGTTTTTACTACATAAATTCCAGCACTTCCCGTGATCCATGCTTCCTCGTCCTTCGTCAGAAATATGTCATAATTATTATTATATGGGAAATGAGAAAGCTTGCGAATGGTTCCCTCCGGTTCCTGGAAATAAATGCCATTGCTGGCCACATATAAGAGACCGTCCTGACAAGGCAGAATTCGTAAGACAACATGAGAAAGCAGTCCGTCTTCGGTGTCGATCTTGTCGGAAATAGCGTAGTCCTTGATGACATAGATACCGTCTCCATCCGATCCGGCAAGAATGCTGCCATCCTCCAGCTGTAAAGCACAGAGGATTTGAGGAACGATAAGACCATCCTTTGTGCCGATGGTATGATAGACGATTCCTTTTCGCAGAATGCTCAGACCATCTGTTGAGGCTGCCAGAATATCTCCATTTGCAAGCTCCAGAGTAAAACGGAAGCGGTTTCCTAAGATATCACAGGTGCTGCTGTTATAATATTGGACGATTCCTTTTGGAGTGATCTTGACCAGCCCCATCTGTCCATAGGTGCAAAACCATAGATTTCCATCCCGGTCCTTTAAAATATGCCGGATCCGGGTTCCTTCAAAAATCCGGGAAAGGTCATTTTCCTCCGTTGTATCCTCTGAAATATGATAAATGATCAGCCCCAGATCGGTTCCGATATAGAGCAGGTCGTCATCGATCAGGGTAGCGTTGACAGCAGATGGAGATAATCCGGCTTTTTTGAAAATATCGGTAAATACATTTGGGGACAATTTTAAAATGCCCTGTTTGGTCGAGGAAAACCAGATATTATCCTGGGAGTCAATAAAAATATCATTTACTGCGCTGTTAAATCCATCCTTTGACAGAACCTCGATTTTTTCTGTGGAATCTAAAAACCCAAAACCGGTATCCGAAGCAAGAAAATATCCATGCATCCCGGCACTGTAAAGAATCGAATTAAAGGCAGAAAGCTGCTTCGAAGGGATGGTTCGTTCTTTCTTCAGACGAGTTCCGTCATACCTGATCCGGACCAGTTCTTTGCCGGTCGTTCCGACTAAAAGTTCCCCGGCATCTCCTTGGGCGACCGAAGAAAAGGCGTATTCACTATTGATGTTTTCCATTGAAGCAGAGATGGTGTCTTCTTTTAGGAAAAACAGCAATCCGTTCCGGGTAACGCCTGCAATCTGTCCGTCCTCCATGGAAATCAGGGAATAAGTACAGCTGAGCTCCGGAAGATCGGCATAGACAAAGATAGATTCATCCGTATTGATCCGGCAGAGCTCTGCCGTGGTGCTGACATAAATTCTGCCGTGGTCATCTTCGCAAATGGAACGGATGGAATTGGCGGAGAGACCTTCCTCCATAGAGTAGTGGGTGATGTGTTCCTCTGCCGGATCGCAGCAATACACACCGCTGTCATTTGTGCCGATCCAAAGACGTTTTTTGCTGTCTTCGAACAGAATGATCGCATTACTGATCTGCTCATCAAAAGAGATCTTTTCAAAGTGGGAACCGTTATATCGATAAAGACCCGAATAGGAGCCAGCCCAGAGATAGCCGTCCGCTGTCTGCAAAATGGCATTGATTTCAGCAGAATCCAGACCGTTTTCTATATTATAGGTAACTGAGATATAATCGGAACTAAGCTCCGCAGCAAAAACAGACGGAGAGGCAGGGAGCAGAAGCCATCCCAAAAGAAAAAAGAACAGAATGTTTTGGGCAGCGGCTCCTTTTTTCCTGTGGGAAGGAGTCCCTGCTTTATCTGTGCAATGCTTCAAAACAGACAGGAAGAGAACAGAAAGGAGCATACTGAGCACCTTGTCCGGAATCTCTACCAGCATTTCTCCCAGAACACAGCAAATGACAGGAAGAGTAATATAATTAGAAGTCATGTCAATCAAAGCATCGCCCCAGGAATTACCGGTATATCCGGCATAAAACAACAGGTTGAGCGGAGTAGAGACAATGATCATGACGATAGCAGCCGCGAACGAAGTCGCAATAACAGGAAATGCCCTCATTTTTTTATGGCGCGGAAAAAATCGGCCAATGGTAAGTCCACCACAAATACTGACGATTGCATACCAGATCCGGTTCGGATACCAGAAATTTAAGATGACATTCATCAATGATCCGGAGAGGGCGCCGGCGATGGGACCAAGACAAATCGCTGTAAAAAAGGTTCCAATGGAATCTAACCAGAGCGGGAGAGAAAGATAGAGCGCAATCTTGCTTCCACAGAGGTTGATGGCTGTTCCAAGAAAGATCAGCAGGATGTTTTTGAACGTGAGGGGAAACATCCATTTCTCCCATTCTGTTTGTTTTATGTGAAGGTCATTTTTCATCTGGAATATATCCTCCCTTCGCTTTTGTGTTTTTTTATACTCATGAACGAAATGGCCTGCCATTTTGTTCATGAGTCGCGCCGGATTTTAGTCGCTGAAAGCGACATTTTCCTTACAAAATCCGTGCGCATCATTTTTATACCGTTAACGAAAACCGGCAACGGTTTTCGCTAACGAGTATACTATTCACAGCACTGCTGTTCATAGCAACAAAATGCACACGCCAAAGGCGCACAGAGTGGAAATATGCCCTAACGGTCATATTTCGCGCCCACTGCCCCAGATTTTCAT
>CADBUD010000265.1 GCA_902797785.1 uncultured Lachnospiraceae bacterium | reverse complement strand
GTCGTATTTGGCGCACTGCTACCCCGGATTTTCAAGCAAAATGCGCTTGAAAATACCTTGCGGGATAACGGCTGTGAATAGTAACAACAGTTCCAAAAAAAAGAAAGGCAGGATACAATGAGAAGATTAAAAAAGCTGGTATGTCTGGCATCACTGTCAATCATGGTGATGCTCTCGGGCTGTGCCGGAAAAGAAGCAGAAGAAAAGCTGACCGAGGGGGATTCCCTGTTAAAAGAGGAAAAATATGAGGATGCGATTGCTGCTTATCATGAGGTAATAAGTTTGGGAAAGCACCTTCAGGAGGCCTATCGCGGTTCGGGCATTGCCTATCTGAAGCTGGATATGTATAAAGAAGCAGAGACAGAGTTTAAATACGCACTTTTGGAATGCAACGGAAAAATTGGAAAAACCGAGCAGGATATCTCATATTATCTTGCTGAAACACAGCTGCGCAATGGAGATCTAGAGGAGGCAATCGAGACCTACTCTCATTTGATCGAAATCGAGGATAAAAATCCAGATCTGTATTTTATGCGTGGCGTGGCATATTTAAGAAACGGTCAGCTGGATGAAGCAATAGAGGGATTTGAGTACAAGCTGAAGGCAGATCCCAATAATTATGACAGCTATTATCAGATCTGTCTGCTGCTGAATGAGGCAGGAGAAACGGAAAAGTCAGTAGAATATGCAAATCGCGGATTACAGACCGAGGGCGGCGAAGAAAAGGAATATTATTTTGGCGTTCTGGATTTTTTTGTTGGGGATTATGAAGGCGCGATTACCTATCTTTCAACAGAAGCAGCGCATCAAAAGGCAGATGCCTATATGTATCTGGGAGAGGCATATGAAAAGACCGGAGATTATGATAAGGCATTTGAAGCATATCAGACCTATATGGAGCAGACTCAGGATGCGAATCCACAGATTTATGCGTCCATGGGAGAGTATTATATGAACCAGAAAAATTATGAGCAGGCCTTGGAGTGTTTCCAAAAGGGATTGGAAATTGCCGGAGAAGGAGAAAAGCAGAGACTTCTCTATGGCGAGGCCGTCGCTTATGAATATCTTTTGGATTTTGATACTGCGAGAGAAAAGCTGGAGGCATATCTGGCAGAATATCCGGACGATGCCAATGCGTTACGGGACAAGCGCTTTCTGCAGGGGGAAGAGTAAGTATAGTGGGATGATGTATGTATCGTCATCTTCAAAACAAAAATTTCCACACTAGATAGGGTGTGGAATTTTTTTGCCCAGAGAGAAGAAAAAACAGCCAAAATGGGGAATTTTGACATGAAATCCGCATCAAAATGAAAAATTGCGAAACACAAGATATTGTGCCTTAGGATACGTGTGTAGAAAAATATACATAAATATGGTGTTTTTTGCGGTTGACGAAACGGAAAAATTCTGATAGTATAGATACTGCTTCACATTTTTTTGAAGGAGAGGATTTTTAGATGATGGAAGTAGTAAAACGTGATGGACAGGTTTCAAAATTTCAGCTGGAAAAAATCCGTACAGCGATTTCCAAAGCGTTTGACGCAAAGGGGCAGTGTTATGAGGATGAGATACTGGATCTTCTGTCTCTTCGCGTAACGGCAGATTTCCAGAAAAAAATTGAATATGGGAGTCCGGAGGGAGACCGGCAGAAAAAACCAAGCGGCAGGGTTCATGTGGAGGATATTCAGGACAGCGTGGAGCGCGTCTTGGAGCAGGCCGGATATACAGATGTGGCGAAAGCATACATCCTCTACCGGAAGCAGAGAGAAAAAATCCGGAATATGAACGCTACGATGCTGGATTATAAAGAGATCGTAAACAGCTATGTCAAGGTAGAGGACTGGAGAGTAAAAGAAAATTCTACGGTCACCTATTCCGTGGGTGGCCTGATTCTGAGTAATTCCGGTGCAATTACAGCAAATTACTGGCTGTCAGAGATTTATGATCAGGATATTGCAGATGCGCATCGGAATGCCGAGATTCATATTCACGACCTGGGGATGTTGACAGGCTACTGTGCTGGCTGGTCCTTAAAGCAGCTGATCAAAGAGGGGCTTGGCGGGATTCCAGGAAAGATCACCAGTGCTCCGGCCAGGCATTTATCTGTTCTGTGCAACCAAATGGTAAATTTTTTGGGCATTATGCAGAATGAGTGGGCAGGGGCTCAGGCATTTTCTTCTTTCGACACGTATCTGGCTCCATTTGTAAAGGTCGATCATTTATCCTACGACGAGGTAAAAAAATGCATCGAGTCATTTGTTTATGGAGTAAATACGCCAAGTAGATGGGGGACTCAGGCGCCATTTTCCAATATTACTTTAGATTGGACGGTTCCCAATGACCTGGCGGAGCTTCCTGCGATTGTGGGCGGCCGGGAAATGGATTTTTGTTATCGTGACTGTAAAGAAGAGATGGATATGGTCAATCGAGCGTTCTTAGAAACGATGATTGAAGGAGACGCCAATGGAAGAGGCTTTCAGTATCCGATTCCGACCTATTCCATCACAAGGGAATTTGACTGGTCCGATAATACCAATAATCGTCTGTTATTTGAGATGACATCAAAATATGGGACGCCATATTTTTCCAACTATATCAACAGCGATATGGAGCCGAGCGATGTCCGCTCCATGTGCTGCAGGCTGCGGCTGGATCTGCGGGAGCTTCGCAAAAAGTCAGGCGGCTTCTTTGGCTCCGGAGAAAGCACCGGTTCTGTCGGTGTCGTTACCCTGAATATGCCAAGGATCGCATACCTGGCAAAGGATAAAGAGGATTTTTACCGCCGGCTGGATCGTCTGATGGATCTTTCTGCCCGTTCTTTAAAGGTAAAGCGGACGGTGATCACAAAGCTGCTAGATCAGGGCTTGTATCCATATACCAAACGGTATCTGGGCTCCTTTGCAAATCATTTTTCAACGATAGGTCTGATTGGGATGAATGAAGTCGGTCTCAACGCGAACTGGCTGAGAAAGGATCTGTCCCACAAAGAGACACAGGAATTTACCAAAGAAGTATTGCATCACATGAGAGAGCGCCTTTCGGACTACCAGGAGGAATATGGAGACCTGTACAATCTGGAAGCGACGCCGGCAGAATCGACGACCTATCGTCTCGCAAAGCATGACAGGGAGGAGTTCCCGGATATTATTACAGCCGGGGGCAAAGGAGACACCCCGTTCTATACGAACAGCTCCCATCTTCCGGTGGAGTTTACAGAGGATATTTTTGAGGCGTTGGATATTCAGGATGAGCTTCAGACTTTATATACTTCAGGTACAGTATTTCATGCGTTTCTGGGAGAAAAGCTTCCGGACTGGAAGGCGGCGGCCAAATTGGTGCGTACGATTGCGGAGAACTACAGCCTGCCGTATTATACCTTATCTCCGACCTACAGCATCTGCAAAGACCATGGATATCTGGCAGGAGAGCATTTTACCTGTCCAAAATGCGGGAAAAAAGCAGAAGTCTACAGCCGAATCACAGGATATTACCGGCCTGTGCAGAATTGGAATGATGGAAAGACCCAGGAGTATAAGAACCGGACCGTTTATCAGGTGCTAAAAAAGAAATACCATAAAGTGTCTTCCAACATCGTAACGATATCCAAAAACAAGGTCAAGATTCAGCCGGTCGCGCCAAAGCAGGAGAAGAAATATCTTTTTACGACCAAAAAATGTCCGAATTGCAGCATTGCCAAAAAGATGCTGGAACGAGAGGATTATATTGCGGTAGATGCAGAGGAAAATTTAGATCTGGTACGAAAATACGGCATCATGCAGGCACCAACGCTGGTAGTGATTGAAAACAATATGGCAAAAAAATATGTAAATGCTTCAAATATTAAGAGATATATTGAAGAAAGTGTGGTATAATAAGGAACGTGGCATGCTTTTATGCATTTTGCTGCTATGAACAGCAAAGCTGTGAGGAGTAACATATTGCAGGGAGCATGGAGAGCGTTCATGGAAGAAAAATGGACGCGGTGAGCTTGTTTTCATTGGCTCGCTGCGTTTTTCTGCCTGATCTTACAGGAAAGGAATGAATAATCATGGCAATATGGATAAAAAATGGAAGGGTACTGGATCCGGCGACGGATCTGGATGAGGTGTGCGACATCTATATTCGTGGAGAAAAAATCAAAGAGGTCCGCAGATCGGGAAAAGAACTCAAAGAAGAACTCAAAGAGCTTAAATCCGGAGAGGATACAGAGGCAGTGGAAGCCGTTGACGAGGAAGTGGTTGAAATCGATGCGAAGGGATGCTTTGTCATGCCGGGGCTGATTGATCTTCACACTCATATGAGAGATCCGGGACAGACCCAAAAAGAGGATATCATATCAGGGAGTGCAGCTGCCGTCCGGGGTGGTTTTACGACCATCCTTGCTATGCCGAACACCTCACCGGCAGCAGATAATGTGGATGTGATCGGATATGTCCATAATAAAGCAGAAAGCATCAAAAATGGCTGTCGGATCCTCCAGGTGGGAGCGGCGACAAAAAAGCAGAATGGAACAGAGCTGGCGGATATTGCAGAGATGATCCAAGCCGGTTCTCCGGCCATCAGTGAGGACGGGAAGAGTGTCATGGATGCGGGACTTTGTCTGGAGGCGATGAAGATCGCTGCGAAAAATGGCGTTCCGGTACTGGCTCACTGCGAAGACCGTACCCTGCTTCATAATGGTGTGATCAACGAAGGGAAAAAGGCGAAAGAGCTTGGACTTCCGGGGATTTCTAATCTGGTGGAGAATCTGATTATTTCAAGGGATATCATGCTGGCAAAAGAAGCGGGGGCAAAGCTTCATATCTGTCATCTATCGACCAAAGGTGGACTTGAGCTGATTGAGAAGGCAAAGGAAGAAGGTGTCAGTATTACCGTAGAGGTCTGCCCACATCATTTTACCTTATGTGATGAGGATATTCCATCAGATAATGCGAACTATAAAATGAACCCGCCGCTTCGTTCGAGAGAGGATAGGGAGGCACTTCGTGATGGTCTGAAACGGGGAGTCATTGATTGTATCTCCACAGATCACGCACCACATACAAAGGAGGACAAATTCGGCGGATTCAGGGATGCGCCGTTTGGCATTGTCGGATTAGAAACGGCAGCTGCCCTGACATATACAGAACTGGTAGAGACCGGGATTTTGACACCGCTTCAGATGGCAGAGAAAATGAGCTATGCTCCGGCAAAAATCATTTCCAGTGACCGGGGAACATTAAAAGAGGGAGCAGTGGCCGATATAGTGATCTTTGATCCGAATGTTTCCGTTGTGATTGATTCAGGAAAATTTGCTTCTAAGGGGAGAAATACCCCATTTGATGGAAGAAAGGTAAAGGGACAGGTAGTAAAGACCATTCGGAACGGCCGGGTAATCTATCAGGCAGACAGAGGATAAGATTCGGCGCGGCGCATGAACAAAATGGCAAGCCATATCGTTTAAGAGTATGATTAAAAGGAGGAAAGGCGAAAATGATCAGAAAACTTATAGAAAAAATAAAACAGACCAATGCACCGATTGTCGTAGGATTAGATCCGATGATGAAATTCATACCGGAGGAGATCAGCAGTCAGGCGTTCAAGAAGTATGGAGAGACTTTAGAGGGAGCAGCAGAGGCAATCTGGCAGTTCAATAAAGGAATCATTGACAGCATTTGCGATATTGTACCGGCAGTAAAACCACAGGTCGCAATGTATGAACAGTTTGGAATCGAGGGGATGAAAGCATATGACCGGACCATAAAATACAGCCAGGAAAAAGGACTGATTGTTATCGGAGATGTAAAGCGTGGGGATATCGGCTCCACGAGCGCAGCATATGCAGCTGGACATTTGGGAAAGGTATCGGTCGGCTCAAAGTCCTATAGCGCATTTAATGAAGATTTTATCACGGTAAATCCATATCTGGGAACAGATGGGATTAAGCCGTTTGTCGATGTGTGCAAAGAAGAAAGAAAAGGGTTGTTTATTCTGGTAAAAACATCGAATCCGTCGAGTGGAGAATTTCAGGACAGGCTGATCGATGGCAGACCGCTTTATGAATGGGTCGGAGAAAAAGTGGCAGAATGGGGTGCGGACTGTATGGATGGAGAGTATAGTGAAATTGGCGCCGTAGTTGGAGCTACATATCCGGAGATGGGAAAGGTGCTTCGTAAAATTATGCCAAAGAGCTTTATTCTGGTACCGGGATATGGGGCACAGGGAGGAAAAGGAGCAGATCTGGTACACTTTTTCCATGAAGACGGACTGGGAGCTATTGTGAATTCTTCACGGGGGATTATTGCAGCCTATCAGCAGGAGAAGTATCAGGGGATGAGCTTTGCGGATGCCGCCAGAGCAGCTGTGATCGATATGAGAGAGGATATCGCCGGAGCCCTGCAGAATAGATGATGGCAAGGCATTTTGTTCATTCGTATAAAAGCATAGATAAAAAAGAAATCAGAGAAGAAAGGCGGGAACAGATGAAGAAGGAGAAATACAGGGAAGAGGGAACCGTGCTCTCCCAGGAAGAGATTTCTGATGGCATTTTTTCCCTTTGGATCCAGACAGAGGAGATTGCAAAAGCAGCGGTTCCTGGGCAGTTTATAAATATATATTGCAAGGAAGGCAGCAGGCTGCTTCCCAGACCGATCAGCATTTGCGAAATTGACAGAGAATGTGGCACGCTGCGTCTGGTATACCGTATTGTCGGAAAAGGGACCAGAGAGTTTTCAGGCTATCAGAAAGGAGATACGATCTCTCTGCTGGGTCCTTTGGGAAATGGATTCCCATTAAAGGGAACAAAGGCGCTTCTGATCGGAGGGGGAATCGGGATTCCGCCAATGCTCCAGCTGGCGAAGGAACTGTCCTGTGAAACGACGGTCGCAGCAGGATACCGGGATGGGCAGCTGTTCTTAAAGGAAGACTTTGAAAAATATGCTGCTGTTTGCGTGGCGACAGAGGATGGAAGCGTGGGCACAAAAGGTAATGTGATTGATGCGATACGGGAGCATCAGGTGGAGGCAGATGTGATTTATGCATGCGGTCCGGCCCCGATGCTTTCAGCAGTAAAGGCCTATGGAGAAGAGAAAGGAATAGAGACCTATGTGTCGTTGGAGGAGCGGATGGCATGTGGAATCGGTGCCTGCCTGGCCTGCGTCTGTCAGTCGACCGAAAAAGATTCTCATACAAACGTAAAAAATAAACGTGTCTGCAAGGAAGGACCGGTATTTCTGGCACAGCAGGTAGAAATAACCCGATAAGAGGTGAACAGGATGGATTCAAATATTAATTCAAAAAAAAGAGATTCAGAAGGAATCGATTCCGGAATCGATCTGGAAATCGATATTGCAGGGGTAACACTGAAAAATCCGGTCATGACAGCATCGGGGACTTTTGGCTCCGGTGGGGAATATTCTGAATTTGTTGATTTAAATCAATTGGGAGCTGTGGTGACAAAAGGAGTTGCCAATGTTCCATGGGAAGGAAATAAAACGCCGCGAATCGCAGAGACAGCGAGCGGGATGTTAAATGCCATCGGTCTTCAGAATCCCGGAATCGATGTATTTGTGAAACGGGATATTCCCATGCTGAAAGAATATGATACCAGGATCATTGTGAATGTCTGTGGGAAATCCGTCGAGGATTATTGTGAAGTCGTAGAACGGCTGGGCGATGAACCGGTGGATTTGCTGGAGATCAATATTTCCTGTCCAAATGTCAAAGAGGGCGGAATTGCCTTTGGACAAGATCCGAAGGCAGTAGAGAAGATTACAAAAGAGATTAAACGGGTCGCAAAGCAGCCAGTCATTATGAAGCTGAGCCCCAATGTGACAGATATCACGGTCATGGCAAAAGCAGCAGAGGCAGGCGGAAGCGATGCCATTTCTCTGATCAATACATTAACAGGCATGAAAATCGATATCCATCGCCAGACCTTTGCGCTTGCGAACCAGACTGGAGGACTTTCGGGTCCGGCAATTAAGCCGGTCGCACTGCGCATGGTCTATCAGGCAGCACAGGCAGTAAAGCTTCCGGTCATTGGCATGGGAGGAATTACAAATGCAGAGGATGCCATCGAATTTCTTTTGGCAGGAGCCCGGGCCATCAGTGTAGGGACAGCAAATTTTTCCAACCCTTATGCGACGGTGGAAATTGTGGAGGGAATCGGGAAATATATGAGGGAGCACAAGATAAAGAAGCTGGAAGAATTGATTGGGGCTGTGAATAGAAGCTAAGTGTTCGCGGTTGTTGCACTTTTGTTACATGATTTGTGATATAAACACGAAATCTGCTTTATAGGGTTTGCGGTTACTATGAATAGTAACACCGAAAGCGTATAGAGTGTAAAAATTCGGGGCAGAAGTGCGCTAAATGCGACCGAAGGAGGCATTTAGCGCACTGCGTGCCTTCGGTATGCGCATTTTATGATGTTATGGCACCTATGAGCGGAGCCTCCTGTGGCAGGACATGGGTTGACTGCCTCTTTTTTTTATGTTAGATTTATAATGGTCAGCAAAATATAATCAGGAGGTGGCTGTATGTCATATCTGGCTCTATACCGGAAATTTCGTCCGAACTGTTTTGAGGATGTAAAAGGACAGGAGCATATTGTCACGACACTGAAAAATCAGATCGAGGCACAGCGAATCGGACATGCCTATCTGTTCTGTGGAACAAGGGGTACCGGAAAGACCACGATTGCGAAAATTTTTGCCAAGGCGGTAAACTGCGAACATCAAGATCACGGAAGTCCGTGCGGGATGTGCAGCAGCTGTCAGGCGATTGCCAATGGAAGCTCCATGAATGTAATCGAAATTGATGCAGCGTCGAATAACGGAGTAGATAATATCCGGGAGATTCGGGAGGAAGTCACCTATTCCCCGACAGAGGGAAATTACAGAGTATATATTATTGATGAGGTACATATGCTTTCCATTGGAGCCTTTAATGCGTTATTAAAGGTGCTGGAGGAGCCTCCATCCTATGTTATCTTTATTTTGGCGACGACAGAGTCGCATAAGATTCCGGTCACGATCCTTTCGAGGTGTCAGAGGTATGATTTTCACAGAATCTCCATCCAAACGATCACGGACAGACTGTCGGAGCTGATGGAGAAGGAAAAAGTAGAAACAGAAGAGAAAGCCCTGCGGTATATTGCAAAGGCGGCAGATGGTTCCATGCGGGATGCATTGAGCCTGCTGGATCAGTGTATTGCGTTTTATCTGGGACAGAAGCTGACCTATGAGCGGGTCCTGGATGTGCTTGGGGCGGTGGATACGGAGCAGTTCGAGATGCTTTTAAAGGGGATTATTTCCTCTGATACAGCGATGGTGATCCGTCAGCTGGAGAAACTTGTCATGGAGGGTAGAGAGCTGGGACAGTTCGTTACAGATTTTACCTGGTATCTGCGAAATCTCATGCTGGTCCAGATTGCGGATAATATGGAAGAAATTCTGGATATGTCCACAGAAAATATCCATTCCTTAAAAGAGGCAGCAGGGGATATTTCAAGAGATACACTCATACGATATATCAAGACGTTATCAGAGCTTTCCAATGAGCTGAAATATTCTTCTCAGAAAAGGATCCTGACAGAAATCGCCTTGATTCGGCTGATGCATCCGCAGATGGAGAAAAAGCAGGATCTGGAGAAAATCAGCCGGCGGATCGAGACCATAGAGCAGACGCTCCAAAATGGCGTCGTAGTTTCCAAAGCAGAGGCGCAGAGACAGGAGATGGCAGGAGCAGGAGATGACTCTCAGACTTATCCAGATGTTTCGTCTCAGGAGAAAAAGCCCATACCAAGGGCGCTTCCGGAGGAGATTCGCCAGATCATACAGAATTGGCGTGGAATCATCAGCTATTTAAGAGGCAGGGAAAAGATCCAGATTTCGCGTGCTTCCCTAAGTCTTTCCGAGCAGGGAGAGCTGTTGGTGGTGATGGAGGATGCGTTATGGGATGATCATTACCAGACAGAGGAGCCCAAAAAAGAATTGGAGCAGATCATCCTTAAAAAAACAGGAAAACAGGTTTCGGTACGTTTTGTGCATAATCAGACAGGACGTCCGGCAGAAACCGCGTATTCCAACATATTAGAAGAAAAAATAAATTTTGAGATTGAAGAGGAGGAAGAATAATGGCTAAGAGAGGATATTCATCAGGAATGCCGGCAAATATGAACAATTTAATGAAGCAGGCACAAAAGATGCAAAAGCAGATGGAGGATGCCGCAAAGGAGATTGAGGAAAAAGAATTTACCGCAGCAGCAGGCGGTGGAGCAGTGAAGGTTACAGTTTCCGGGAAAAAAGAAGTAACAAAGGTCTCTCTCTCAGAGGAGGTCGTAGATCCGGATGATATTGAAATGCTCGAGGATCTGATCATGGCGGCGACCAATGAGGCATTTCGTCAGATGGAGGAAGCATCCAGTGAGAACCTTGCGAAAATCACCGGAGGATTCAGTGGCCAATTTCCTTTCTAAGGAAGCGAAGCTGCAGCTCCTTAGGACATGAATGGAATTTAGGAAGGAGCATAAAAATGAATTACTATGGTTCTCAGATTGGAAAATTGATTGACGAATTATCAAGGCTTCCGGGAATCGGATCAAAATCGGCTCAGCGGCTGGCATTTCACATCATTAATATGCCGGTGGAGCAAGTGGAAAAGCTGTCCCAGGCAATGGTGGATGCGAAAAAAAAGGTTCGCTACTGCAAAGAATGCTTTACCCTGACCGATGATGAGATCTGCCCCATCTGCAGAAATTATCGCAGAGATCACAAGACGATTATGGTAGTGGAAAATACCAGAGATCTTGCAGCATATGAAAAGACGGGAAAATACGAGGGCGTTTATCATGTGCTGCATGGCGCGATCTCCCCGATGCTTGGAATCGGACCGGCAGACATCCGGCTCAAGGAGCTGATGATTCGGCTGCAGGGAGAGGTTTCAGAGCTGATCATTGCGACAAATTCCAGCTTAGAAGGAGAAACGACAGCCATGTATATCAGCAAGCTGGTCAAGCCGACCGGAATCAAAATCAGCCGGATTGCCAGCGGCGTTCCTGTGGGCGGTGATTTGGAATATATAGACGAAGTGACGCTTTTGCGGGCCTTGGAGGGACGACAGGAAATGAAGTGATTCATGGTCGAAAAAGGGAAGAGAAAAGGAAAGGGAATATGAAAAAAAGGCCGGAAATCGTTAAAAAGGCACATCAATTGAGAAAAAAAGAAAAAAAAGAATATTATCAGATCGTAGAGGATATTTTGAAGCATCCGGTGGCACAGGAGATGAAAAAATATACACATCACTGTGCAACGAGCTGTTATCAGCATTGCATCAATGTATCCTATTATAATTATCTGATCTGCAAAATCATCGGAAAGGACTATCGTTTGGCAGCCAGGGCAGGAATGCTCCATGACCTGTTTTTATATGATTGGAGAACGCATGCGAAGCTGACCGGAGACCGTCTGCATGCCTACACCCATCCGGGAAGGGCAGCGAGGATCGCGGGGAAATACTTTGATCTGACGCCAAAAGAATCTGCGATGATCAAAGAGCATATGTGGCCGGTCACGATGTTCGATCCGCCCAGCAGTGTCGAGTCCTTTGTGATGACAATAACAGACAAATACTGCAGTCTGAGTGAATTTATTACGTATTACGCAGATCGATTGTTTCCAAAGCGCAGTTTCCGGTAAGATTGACGATATCCATCGAAATTTTTTCCACATAGCAGACAAAAAATGGCAAATTATTCCTGTGCAACATGGTATTTTAGGAAAGGATAGCTGCTTGTCCGTAAAGGATGAGCGGTGCATCCAATCAGAATCAAAAAAACACAGGAGGGACTGACTATGGTGGAAATCACATATACGGACAAAAACAAGAAAAAATATGGTGAAATTATTCAGCTGCCAAAAAACATCAGACAGATCGGCAGGGTTTCTGAAAGCTATAAGATCTACATAGAAGACTATGTTCTGACCTATTTAGAGCATTCAGAAATGGAATCGACGACAAAACGGGTCGCTGTGCTGCTCGGGAAAAATGTCAAAAATGAAAGCACAGAGTATTCATTTATCAGCGCCGCGGTCTACATACCGGAGCCGGATTTTGAATCAGAAAATGACTATTTCCCGGAGGCGAGCTTTGGAGAAGTCTATGGAAATATGAAACAATATTTTCCGGAGCTGGAGATTCTGGGCTGGTTCTACCGGGAGGCAGGAGCATCTTTAGAAGTCAGTGACAAGCAGCGTCTGACCCAGCAGAAGCATTTCTCAGAGGAAAACCAGCTGTTCTGGATCTATGAATCCGTGGAGAAAGAGGATGTCCTGTTTTTGTATCGCAATGGAAATTTTACGGCACAGGAAGGATATTATGTATATTATGAACGGAATCGGGAAATGCAGGAATTCATGCTTTCCGGGAAAGAGGATCATCCGGAGCTGGCGGAGGCAGCAAATGATAAGGCAACAAGGAATTTTCGTAATATCATCCGGGAAAAGAGGGAGATTGCACATCAAAAGCATGTGAATGCGCTTTTGTATTCTGCTTGTTTGTTTCTGGTGGCAGTGGTCATGTTCATTGGGGTCAATATGATCAACAATTATCAGCGGGTCAATGAAATTGAAAGTGCGTTAAATGACCTGTCGCAGGAGCAGAAGGAGGAGACGGAGCAGGATTCCAGGGTGGAGGTGGAAAGCTCCAAAGATCAGGAGGATAAGGTGTATCAGAAGCTGATCGAACAGGATGCTTTGGCAGAAAATAATGATATGGATGCCGAGGAAGAGGATCAGACGATGGCTTCGACAGCAGAAGAGGCTGCGCCGACGGATCTGGCAGGGGATGACATGAGCCAGGGAGGAGAAGCGGGAAGCGAAACAGCAGAGGCATTAGATGAAGCTGCTGCGGAGGAGACCGACATGGCACAGACAGATGGAACAGCAGATGATGGAACATGGCAGGAAGATGGTACCTATGAAGAGGCTGTTTCAGAAGAGGCTGCATCAACCGAGGCTGCATCAACGGAAACCGCATCAGCAGATGCTGAAGGGGAAACATCCGGCACACTGGACGTTTCTGCCACACCGGTGGAAGGAAATTATTATACCGTAGTAGAGGGTGACACACTGGAATCAATTAGTGTAAAGGTGTATGGAAACAGGGACTATGTAAAATCCATTTGCGATGCAAATGGAATGACGGATCGTGATGTGATCTATGCAGGAGAGAATTTATTAATGCCATAGTGGATACAAGTGATGATACTCGTTAACGAAAACCATTGCTGTTTTTTTAGCGGTATAAAGTGACGCATGGGAGAGGAAATAATATGGCTACAATTCGAGAATATTTTTCAGAAAGAAAAGTGCAAAATTTCGATGGAGTAATGCAGGAAGGAAAATCAGAGGATACCGGCTCAGAAAACGATGATCTGCGAAAAAAACTGTGGATCCATAAGGCGAAAAAAAATTTTGTCTTGATACTGACCATTGCTCTGGTTTCCATTCTTGCCTATCAGCTGTTCATAAGATTATATAATAAGGTATATACAGGAATTGAGGTCGAGAAAAGCTTTGAAGCATCTGGAAGTGACAGAAAAAAATATATCCAGTTCGGAGACAACGTACTGACATATTATAAGGATGGTATTAGTTGTCTGGATGAGAATGGCAGCAGTGTATGGAATCAATCCTTTGAGGCGGAGGAGATCATATATGATATCTGCAAAGATTATGTGGTATTTGCGGCAAAGGGTGGAACGACGATTTATCTGGTCCGAAAAGACGGCACTAAAAGCAATATGGAGGTGTCATTGCCAATCCGGCAGCTCCGTGTGACAGAGGGCGGAATGACGGTGGCTCTGCTGGAGGATGAAAATGTTTTTTACATGCGTTATCTGTCGGCTGACGGAACGCTGCAGGCAGAGGGGAAAATCCATATGGACGACACCGGATATCCGCTGGATTTTGATATTTCCAATGATGGAAACATCATTTCATTCTCCTATTTATATGTAAGTGAGGGAGTATTAAAGTCCAAGCTTGCTTTCTATAATTTTGGTTCCGTAGGGCAGGAAGAAGAGAACCATATTGTCAAGACAATATCTTATAATGAAGAAATGTTTCCTCGTTTTGCCTACCTGACCGATGATGTGGCAGTTGCCTTTGGAAACCGGAAAATCATTGTCTTTCAGGGAAAGCAAAAGCCGGAACCGCAAAAAGAGATTGGACTTACCAAGGAAATAAAGTCCATATGCTACAATGAAAAATATTTTGGTATTGTACAAAAAGGAGATAATTCATCAGCGTATCTTCTGACCCTGTATGATTTAAAAGGTCATCAGGTTCTGCAAAAGGGATTTTCTATAGAATATGAGGAGATCGTTTTAGAGGATGACAGGATATTGATCTTTGGAGGAAATCAGATTTTGATCTGGAAGACCAATGGAGACAAAAAATACGAAGGGAGCTATCCGTCTGAGATCGAAGCCGTGATATCTTCGAAATATCTTCAGAAATATACCTTTTTTACTCAAAAAACAGTGGATAAGATTCGTTTAAAATAGAAAGGAACAGAGGAAAAGTGAATTTTTTATTATTGATCATATTGGCAATTTTTGTCATTAGTATGTTCCTGGGATATCGGAGAGGATTTGTAAAGGTGATTCTTTTGTTAGCATCATGGATCTGTTCCATGGTGCTATCTTCGGTTCTGACGCCGCAGGTGAGCAGCTTTTTAGAAAGCCATACCGCATTGTATACCACATTGAGTGGGAACATTTCAGAGCAGGTACAAAGGATCGCAGAACAGCAGCTGGAGGAAGAGACCAGGATGGAAGAAATGCGGCTTCCGGAAAATCTGATGAATGCCTTAGGGGGGCTGATGGGAGAGGAAACTTCAAACCTGCTAAAGGATGGTGGACTTTACGGAGCTATCGGTGGACAATTAGCACATTTGCTGATTCGGGCAATCGCCTATATGGGCGTCTTACTTGTTTCCATATTTTTCTTCCGCTTCCTGCTCCGTGTCACCAATATCGTGAACTATATTCCCGTCATAGGCGGAATCAATAAGGTGGCAGGAATGGCCGTTGGATTTTTACAGGCTTTGCTATTGAGCTATCTGATCTGTATGCTGATCAGCCTGATTTCAGATAGTGAGCTGGGGAGACAGCTGTATGAAAATATCCGTTCCAGCCAGATCCTTCGGTATTTATATCATCACAATTTGTTATATACCCTGATTCTTAGAGGATTGGGAACTGTTTCTTAGGAGCCGGTGAGCATACATATTTTCTGAGGCATGGACATATACTGTAAAAAAATGTTTCAGGAGAAATAGTTTGAAAGACTATATTGAAGAACGTGTGGTAAATGTGGCGAATTATATCATTGAACATAATGCCACAGTCCGGCAGACGGCAAAATGCTTTGGAATCAGCAAGAGTACCGTACATAAGGATGTTTCAGAAAGACTGTTATACATACAGCCGGCTCTGGCAAAGGATGTCCGAAAGGTGCTGGATGTGAACAAAGCAGAACGCCATATTCGCGGCGGTCTGGCGACCCGCGAAAAATATCGCGGCACCTTAGGAGCTGTTCCATAACAGTTCATCTTGAACCGTTTCTTAAAAATCAATCCCACGGCAGTGATTCCTATTCAATGAAATGGGACAGGAATCACTGCCGTGGGATTTTTGATGTTTCCTATTGCGCCCTCATGAAGCATTCTGCATATTCTGCATATTCTGCATCTCCCTCATCAGCTCGTTCATGAAATGCTCCCATCCATAATGGCTGGAAATATAAAGGAAAGCGAAGAAAAAAAGAAAGACAACAATGGCAATTCCGATGACGGAGCAGACAATCGCTGCTTTTGAGCGGGAAGAGAATCGGCAATCTCTGCCCCGGGACATGATAGCCAAAAAAATCCCCATACCGCCAAAAATAAAAGGAAGGAACATGGTGATGGATAGGATGATGGATAAAATTCCGCAGGTCAAAGCTGCGGAAGCAAAGGAAGGATTGGCATCTGCAGTCCGTCTGGCTGGATGAAGGTTATAGGGGTTTGGGTATGAATTGTTCATAGGAATCTCCTTGATGGTATGTTATAATTTTTCTTTTTATTACTTTAGCATATGTAGGAGGGAAAAACAAGAATAAAAAAGAGCCTAGATACAATGAAAATGTATCTAGGCGCCCCTGCCAAGGAGTCGGTGCGACAGGATTCGAACCTGCGACCTCTGCGTCCCGAACGCAGCGCTCTACCAAGCTGAGCCACGCACCGTTAATCTTGCGACAACAGATATATATTACAATAATTTCTTTGTTTTGTCAAGAGAAAAAACAAAAAAATACCGGATGAAATTACATAGGTGTTGTGTTATGATATAGAGCAGATATTGTCTTATACTCGTTAACGAAAACCGTTGCCGTTTTTCGCTAACGGTATAAACTGATGCGCATGGACAAAACGTGAGGCCATTTTGTTCGTGAGTATAGTAAAAGGTATAAAGGAGTATGGTATGAGAAAGAAGAGAGGAAAAAAAATTTGTGCAGGAATCATGGCATTGACGTTATTTGTCAGTGGAATTCCAAAACAGGCAGAGGCAGAAAGCCGACAGCCGCAGCCAGGGGAGAACGAGTCTGTCAGACTGATCGTAGAGCTGAAAGAGGCTCCGTTGCTTGAGCAGGAGGCAATCCTGCAGTCAGCGCAGGAGATGGATACAGAAAACCTGCTGGATTCGAACATCATTGCAGAGGAACGGGAAGCACTTCTTTCTGAGCATGAAATGGTCAGAGAGGAAATAAAACACCAATGGAAAGGAGCGGATGATACAAAAAGTTTTGATTATACCGTCGTATTCAATGGCTTTTCGATGGAAGCAAAAAGAAAAGATATCGCTGAGATTTCCAGGCTTCCTATGGTAAAAAGCGTTCGGGAGGTTTCCTATTTTAAAACACCGGAAACAAAGAAAGGAGAGAATCAGGCGGCTTTAGCATTGACGGATGAGATGGCGGATTCTCTGGCTCTGGAAGAGGAGCAGTCTCATATCCTGGGAGACTCTGCTGTAACCGGCCTGTCTGGAAAAGGTGTGCTGATTTCCATAATCGATACCGGGATATATGAGCATCATGAGATTTTTTCTGAAACATCTTTTTTAAGTCCTATGGAGGAACGGAAGGACAAGTATCAAAGCGTCGAAGACCTACAGAATGTGATCGGCGGGCAAAAGCTTTCCTCCGGAGTGACAAATATGAGCCGGACCTATGTGAACCGAAAGCTGGTATATGCCTATGATTATGCAAATCAGGATTATGACGCCGTATGTGCAACGGACAATCATGGAGCACATGTATCGGGAATCGCAGCAGGATATGCCCGGGATGCTGAGGGAAATACGATCTTTCAGGGAGCAGCACCGGATGCCCAGCTTATGATGATGAAGGTAGAAGAGGATGGAGAAGATTCTATGTCGGATGATGCCATCATGGCAGCATTGGAGGATAGCCTTCTCTTAGGAGCTGACGTAGTCAATATGAGTCTGGGAGATAAGAGTGGATTTGAAACATCCCCGACGTCAGAGGTTTTAAAGAAAATGGAACAGGCGGGGATTATTGTCTGTGTAGCAGCAGGAAACGATGGCAGTAGCTATGATGGGATTAAACCAAATGGCAAGCCATTTGCGGAGGATCAGGATTATGGGACGATTTCTTCACTTTCTGCCGATCCGTCTACGCTCTGTGTGGGCTCCTGTCAGCAGGGCATTTACTATCAGGAGGGCAAACTCAAGGTAAAAAATTATCATACGGAAATTCCGTGTTATGAGATCAGTAATCAGTTATGGGATAGAAAAAGCAAAGAAGAAACCTTCCCAAAAGAAAATATCCCCTATGTATTTATTCCACTCGATGAATCAGGAGGAGTCTATGAAGGACGGGATGTGGAAGGAAAAATCATCGTTATGAATGACGAAGAGAATCTGGATTATTACGATGAAAATTTCAAAGCAATGCTGCAGGGCGCGGTAGGGATGATTCTGATTCGGAGGAATGAGGAATGGATGGAATATGAGCTGGATGATGCAAATATTCCTGTTCTGGTCTTGACCCATTCAAATGGACAAAAGCTGCTGGCAGCAATGCAGGATGGAACAGGAATCATAGAGTCTGTCAACATTACTTTAGAGAAGCAATCCATAGAAAAGTCCGGAATGTCCGAGTTTTCTTCCTGGGGGCCAACGGATGCCCTGCATATGGGAATCTCTGTGAGTGATGTTGGTTCCAACGTATATTCTGCAACATACTGTTATCAGGATAACGATGGGGTCTATCAATCAGACTATGGAAAAATGAGCGGGACTTCGATGGCAACGCCAAGAACAGCAGGAGCCTGTGCCAATCTTTTAGAGTATCTGCGAGAAAACGATGAGACAAAGCAGTCTCTTTTGGAATATCAAAAAAGAAAAAATCAGGCTTCCGATGAAGATTCTCAGCTGGATGAAGTAGTTAAGAGTCTTTTGATGAATTCAGCGGTTCCGGATCAGGTAGAGGAATATATTTCCCCGCTTACGATTCAGGGCGGAGGAAGAACGGATGTCCAAAATATATTAAATACGCAGACAATGATCTGGACTGGAGATTCAGAACTTCCAGAGATTGATCTGGGAGCAAAACAGCTGGGAGATCAGGCTTCTGAGATTGGATTCGATTTGGAATTTTCCGTGAAAAACTTTTCTGATACAGAAAAGACCTATCAGTTGGATGGGGCAGTTCTATCAGACCAGGTTCAATATACAGAGTATGAATCCCAGGAAATCTGGGGAGAAGGCGGAGCATATGGAGACGGAGAAATAGGCGTAGGAGCTTTAAAAAAAGGAAAGAGTGCAGAGGAAGAATCCTACGGAGATGAGGTTGGAATCGCATTTGGATATGAGGTGACTGGAAATTCAGAATCTCTCCTGGGTGAAAACAAAGCAGCCCTTCAATATCTTTCCGGGGATAGCTTTACCCTGAAAGCAGGGGAAGAAAGGGACTGCCGGGTTCATTTATCTCTTTCCAGGGAATTGGTGGAAGAACGCATGAAAATTTTTACCAATGGATTTTTCGTCTACGGCTATTTATTTTTGACCGGACCGAAGGGAGAAAAAAATACCATCCCTTATCTTGGATATGCCGGAGACTGGGAAAGCGCCAATCCGATGGCGGAGTTTCGGCTTTCCAATGAGGACGAGCTGACTCTCGAACGAAGCACGATGGGATATGTTACAGATACGATATCAAATATGGAATATCGAGACTATACGGATTCAGAGATTATTTTTCATCCGGATTACCTGAAAAATATCGCCTACCTGGAAGGAGATCCGGATTATGCGGAAAAGGAGAAGATTTCCCTTTCATCCTCTGTGTTCTTAAAACGAAATATGGAAGAGATTTATTATGAAGTAAAAAAGAGCGATGGGACGCCGGTGACCTCCTATGCCTCAGGCCCAAGAAGAGAAAATAAGACAGATGGGGATAAAGAAAACATTCTCACGGATTGGGAGCGGTGTTATGACTGGGAGACAGAGGAGAGTGATTTCTATGCTTCTTATGAAGAAAAAGATAAGCCTTGGAGCTCGGCCAAGAACGAATCAGATCTGGCTCTCAATCTGCTGACAGGAGAGAAGTTTCGTTACAGCAGTCTTCCAGAGGGAGAGTATCTCTATGCTGTTACTGGAAAATTGGAGCATGGGACGAAGGTTTTTCGAAACGAAATTCCATTTTTTGTCGATTTGACCCATCCGGTCCTTACATCGGCCAAAGGGAAAAAAGAGGAAGAGAACTATCAGCTTGCGCTGAAGGCTTCAGATAATAGAAAACTGGATGACTTGTATCTATATACAGAAAATCTGGATGGGACGGTTCTTTTTCAGGATCGGATTAGTTTTGATGAAGCGATTTGGGACAATGGCAGCTATCTGTTCGATGTCAGCAATCAGATCGAGCAGATCAAAACGATGAATGACTATGAGAAAACGGGAATCAAGGAAGATGTTCTCTATGTCACAGCAGCAGATGGGGCGGGACTCGGAAGTGCAAGGAAAAAAGTTGTTTTTAAGGAGGATGCCACGATTTCCCAAACCAGTCTAAAGTTATATGCAGGAGAAACGGCACAGATAACGAGTAATTTGTCCTCCAATCAATGTGCGGAAAATCCGATTTATTGGAGCAGCTCGAAAGAGACGGTTGCAGAGGTTGATGATACGGGAAAGGTCTATGCAAAAAAAGCGGGAACGGCTGTGATTACCCTGCATTATGGAAGCCAGAAAAAGAAATGCAAGGTAACGGTTACGGCACAAAGGATGCTGCTGAATACCGGAACGCTATTTTTGGAAACAAAGGGGAAAGGAAAAAAAGGAACCGTGTATCTTACCGCACTGCAGTCCAGAGAAAAGGCGGTTTCTGTCAAGATTATAAAAGGAAACAAGAAGATTAAGATTTCTAAGAAAACCATCCGCGGGATCGGAAAAAAGAATGCCATTACCGTGACAGCAAAGAAAAAAGGGACAGCAAAGATCAAATTTTCCAATGGAACCGTTTTTGCCGTCTGCAAGGTAAAAATCAAATTGCCGGAGGTTATGGTATCCTTTGTGGCAGATGGAAAAGTGATTCAGACAGTCCGCAAAGGTTACGGAAAAACGGTTAAAAGTATCCCGGCGCCGCAAAAGCAGGGATATAGATTTGTGGGATGGTACCTGAAGGGAAAGAAGTATCGTTTTAGCACGAAAATAAAGAAAAATATAAAACTGGTAGCAAAATTTTTGCCTGCTGGATTATAAATTACGAAGGAGTAATGTTATGCATGAAGAATTTTTAATGGGGAATGAGGCAATTGCGCTGGGAGCGCTTTCTGCCGGAGTCAATGTTGTTTCGGGTTATCCGGGAACGCCTTCTACAGAGGTACTGGAAACGATAGCAAAAAGAAATCCGGGAACGGTCTACGTTGAGTGGTCCATCAATGAAAAGGCGGCGATGGAGGTCGCCGCAGGAGCTGCCTATACGGGGGCAAGAGCATTGGTGACGATGAAACAGGTCGGGCTGAATGTGGCGTCAGATCCTTTGATGAGTCTAGAATATATTGGCGTCAAAGGAGGGATGGTCGTTCTGGTCGCAGACGATCCGGGACCGATTTCGTCCCAAACGGAGCAGGATACCCGTACCTTTGGAATGTATTCCAAAATCCCGGTATTCGATCCGTCTTCGGTTCAGGAGGCCTATGAGATGATCCGGGAAGCATTTTCTTATTCGGAGAAATATCATACACCAGTCTTTTTGCGTCCTACAACAAGGATCGATCATGGCTATGCTTCTGTCCGGATTCATGATGAAGAGGAATATGAGCATACGGAAATCGAAGGGTTTGTAAAGGATTCTTCCAAATGGGTGATTTTTCCCAAGCTCTCTGTTGTGAACCATGCCAAAATTGAAGCGCGGAACAAAGATCTTACCAAGGTCTTTTCAGAATATGAGAAAAACAAGCTGTATCCGGAAACCGGAGTCTGTCAGGGAAGCGGACTGGGAATTGTATCGCATGGAATCAGCTTTGCTTATGTGATGGATCACATCGATTCTCAGAACATGCCGCGTCTTTTAAAAGTAGGAACGCCATTTCCATTTCCAGAGGAGCTGGCTGTTAAATTTCTGAAAGGATTGGAACGGGTTCTGGTCGTGGAGGAATTGGATCCAGTCATAGAACGGGCACTGTTCTATTTATGTGGAAAGCAGGGAATCAAGGTACAGATTCTGGGCAAGCTGGATGGAACGGTAAAAGCCTCCGGAGAAAACACCGTAACAGAAATCGACCGGCTCGTGCAGACCTTTTTGGGCAAAAGTCCGTCAGAGTCGAAGCCTTCCCTTCCGGCACTTCCGGTACGTCCTCCGGTGCTTTGTGCCGGCTGTCCGCACCGGGCTTCCTTCTATGCGGTAAAGCAGGCGATGAAGGGAAAAAAGACAATCTATTGTGGAGATATCGGCTGTTATACGTTGGGAAATGCAAAGCCTTTGGATATGTGCGATACCTGCCTTTGCATGGGAGCCGGAATCAATATAGCTCAGGGAGTCTTTCATGTGGAGCCGGATACAAAAGCTTTTGCCTTTGTCGGAGATTCGACCTTTTTTGCTTCGGGGATCACCGGGGCAGTCAATGGATATTATAACCAGGCAGATATGACCCTGGTGATTTTAGACAATTCCACGACAGCAATGACCGGGCATCAGCCACATCCGGGAACGGGAGCAACAGTCATGGGAGAAACGGTTACGCCGGTAGATATAGAGAGTGTTCTTCGGGGAATCGGAATCCAAATCGTGGAAACGGTGAATCCACTGGAGCTTTCGAAAGCAGTGGAGACCGTAAGGCGGGTGGCAGACCAGCCGGGAATGAAGGCAATTATTTTCCGCTATCCGTGTATCGTGAGATATCGACCGAAGGGGAAAAAGGCGAAGGTAAATGCAGAGGCCTGCATTTCATGCAAGCGCTGCATCAACGAGCTGGGATGTCCAGCGGTGATCATAAAGGATCAGAAAGCATATATTGATGAAACGCTTTGTACCGGCTGTAC
>CADBUD010000264.1 GCA_902797785.1 uncultured Lachnospiraceae bacterium | reverse complement strand
CACTTGTGCAGTCGCAGGAGCACTGTTAGGTTTTTTACTGTTCAATGTTCATCCGGCAAGTGTCTTTATGGGAGATACCGGTTCTCTGGCCTTGGGGGGATTCGTGGCATCCACGGCCTATATGCTGCAGATGCCATTATTCATCCTGATTGTCGGTTTGATTTATCTGATCGAGGTGGTCTCGGTTATCCTTCAGGTGGGATACTTTAAACTCACTCATGGGAAGCGGATTTTCAAAATGGCGCCGATTCATCATCATTTTGAGCTCTGTGGATGGTCAGAAACACAGATTGTTGCGGTATTTTCCATTGTTACCGCCTTACTCTGTCTGATAGCTTATGCCGCGCTCTAATGGGAGAAAGAATGGCAATGTAGGTAAACGCACTCTGTGCGCCTTTGGCGTGTACATTTTGCTGCTATGAACAGCGGAGCTGTGAATAGTAACAAACGCATGAAAAATGCGTGGAAAATAAAAAATAGAAAGCAGGAAAAATAATGAATTTTGCAGGTAAGAATTTTTTTGTGGAGGGCTGCGGAATCAGCGGTGTGGCAGCAGCAAAGCTATTGCTGTCGCAGGGAGCCAATGTGCTGCTTCATGATGCAAAAGCGGATTTGGATCCGGAAGTCATTTATCAAAAACTGGGAAGCCGGGAAGCAAAGCTTCTTTTGGGAGAAATGGCGGATGAAGCCATAGACCAGGCAGAAATCTGTGTGCTGAGTCCGGGGGTTCCATTGGATTCCCCTCTCGCACTGAAAATGAAAGAAAAGAAAAAGACCATCTGGGGCGAAATCGAACTGGCATGGCAGGTGAAACCTGAAATCATGGTGCTGGCAATCACAGGGACGAACGGAAAGACAACGACGACCTCCTTGGTGGGAGAAATCGTAAAACGATCCGGCCGTCCGGTCTATGTGGTCGGAAATATCGGAATTCCTTACACACAGATGGTCTCAGAAATGGAAGATGACGCAATTGTTGTTGCGGAGATCAGCAGCTTTCAGTTGGAAACAATTTCGACCTTTCATCCAAAGTTGACAGCGATTTTGAATCTTACGCCGGATCATTTGGATCGTCATCACACGATGGAAAATTATTGTCTGGCAAAGAAAGCGATCACAAAAAATCAGACGGCAGAGGAAATCTGTGTTCTTAATTATGAAGATCCAATCACAAAGAAGATGGGAGAAGAGATTCCCTGCCGGCCGTTTTATTTTAGTTCAAAACGGCGGTTGGAAGAGGGAGTCTGGCTGGAAGGAGATGAGATTTTTTACCGGGATGGTCAGGAAACCCTGAAAATCTGTAATGTGAAGGAATGTCATCTCTTAGGAGAACATAACTATGAGAATATCTGTGCGGCCGTGGCGGTTACGATTCACGCGGGGATTCCGGTCGATGTGGTCAAAGAGGCGATTCTTGAGTTTCGCGCTGTAGAACACCGAATTGAATTTGTCGAGGAGATTCATGGCGTATCCTATTACAATGATTCCAAGGGGACCAATCCCGATGCGGCAATCAAGGGGATTCAGGCCATGAATACCAAGACCTGTCTGATTGGCGGTGGATATGATAAAAATTCCAGGTATGAGGAATGGATCAGAAGCTTTAATGGAAAGGTAAAAAAGCTGGTTCTGATCGGGCAGACAAGAGAAAAAATTGCCGAAGCAGCCAGAAACTGTGGGTTCTTTGATGTGGAACTGGCAGATTCTTTGGAAGAGGCGGTTGCAATCTGTGCAGAAACAGCAAAGCCGGGAGAATCTGTTCTTCTGTCTCCGGCCTGTGCAAGCTGGGGAATGTTTCGAAATTATGAAGAGCGGGGAAATCTGTTTAAGGAAATTGTCCGTTCCATGAAATGAAAAATGCCGGAGTGAGCTATGGGAGAAAAAAACGCTCACAAAAGAAAAGGGGAAAAGGCAGATACGATTTTGACGATTTTGATTTTGCTGCTGATTTTGTATGGACTGCTGATTTTATACAGCAGCAGTGCGTACAATGGAGTCTTAAAGTTCCAGGATGCGGCATATTATCTGAAAAAACAGTTTTTTGCGACGAGCCTGGGTCTGGCATTGATGTATTATGCGGCGGAGACAGATTATCATTTCTGGAAAAATAAGACCGGATGGCTCTATGGCGCATCCATTCTGTTGTCTACCATGGTGTTGTTTGTTGGAAGCGAAATCAATGGGTCAAAGCGCTGGCTGAAGCTGGGACCACTCTCATTTCAGCCCTCCGAGCTTGCTAAGGTCGCACTGATTTTGTTCCTGGCACGGCGGATAGAAGCGCATGCCTCACAGATGGGAAAAAGCAAAACTGTCTTTTTGATTTTTCTAACGGCCCTGCCGGTCATTGCTCTGGTGGGGAGCAATAATTTGAGCACGGCAATCATTCTTTTGGGAATCGCAGCGGCGCTTGTCTTTATCGCCAGTCCTAAGTATGCACAGTTTGTGATTCTGATGTTGGCTGGCGGCGGAGTCGCGGCATTGTTTCTCTGCCTGGAGTCATACCGCTTAGAGCGGTTGATGATCTGGCGGAATCCGGAGCAGTATGAAAAGGGATATCAGACCCTTCAGGGACTCTATGCCATTGGATCCGGCGGTCTGTTTGGAACAGGCTATGGCAACAGCATCCAGAAGCTTGGCTTTGTCCCGGAAGCGCAAAATGATATGGTCTTTTCCATTATTTGTGAGGAATTTGGAGTCGTGGGAGCATCCGTTTTGATTTTGTTGTTTGCCTGTCTGATCTATCGGTTTATGATCATTGCCAATCAGGCAAGAGACCTATTTGGCAGCTTGATTGCCAGCGGCATATTGGTACATTTGTCCATTCAGGTAATTTTAAATATTGCTGTTGTGACCAATACGATTCCCAATACAGGAATCACTCTGCCTTTTATCAGTTATGGAGGTACCTCGGTATGCTTTCTTTTGTTTGAAATGGGATTGGGCTTAAATGTTTCCAAACAGGGGAAAGATACATAAAACAAAAAATCAAAATGAAAAGATCGAACAGGTTGGAGGGTGGAACGGTGAAAAAAACAGGAATCCGTGTGATAGGGATTCTGATTGCCATCTTGATTTTATCAGCGGCAGGTCTGTTGTATATCCATAAGAACTATAAGATTACCGAAATGGAAATCGAAGGAATACACTATTATACGGAAGAACAAATGAAAAGTTATCTTTTGGGGCAGATTCAATATGATAATTCCCTTTATATGTGGTGGTTCTTTCACACCGGAAGAGGAAGAACGATTCCTTATGTGGACTCCATGGATTTCGAAATCCAAAGTCCGCATAGGGTAAAGATCACGGTCTATGAAAAAGGGATTGTTGGATATTTCAGCTATTTGGGAATCAATATGTATTTTGATAAGGATGGCATGCTGGTGGACAGCTCAGAGGATGTATTGAATGGCGTACCTAAAATTGAGGGCATTATGTTTGATGAGCTGACGCTGAACGAAAAGATACCGGTACAAAATGACGAAATATTTCAGGCAGTCGTAGAAACGGCGAATGTTTTAAAGCTGTCAAAGCTGGAGCCGGATGTGATCAGCTTCAGCCGGCAGCTGGAAATCACGCTGACATTTGGTGATATCTGTGTTCTGCTCGGAGACAGATCGAATCTGAATGAGAAGACAAGCCGGCTGGCTGGAATCCTTCCTAATCTGGAAGGAGAAAAGGGAACATTGTATCTGAATGACTATTCAATTGGGAAAAAAAGCATCACTTTTAGCAGGAGTGAAGATGAAAAATGAGAAAAAATGAAATCTTTTTCTAAAAACTATTGCAAAATTGTTAAAAAAATAATAGAATAAGATAGCATGTTTTTGGGAGATGAAGGAGGAAATTTCAGGTGAATGTTGAATTTGGACTTAATGAATCAGATTATCGTGCTCGAATAATAGTAATTGGAGTCGGTGGAGCTGGAAATAATGCAGTGAACCGAATGGTAGATGAAAGTATCGGTGGTGTAGAATTTATCGGAGTAAATACGGATTGCCAGGCCTTACAACTCTGTCAGGCTCCCAGAACCATTCAAATTGGAGAAAAAGTTACTAAAGGTCTGGGCTCTGGAGGAAGACCGGAAATTGGAGAAAAAGCTGCAGAAGAAAGCATCGAGGAGCTGCGCGAGGCAATTGAAGGCGCAGATATGGTATTTGTCACCTGTGGTATGGGAGGCGGGACCGGAACCGGAGCGACACCTGTGATTGCTGGGATTGCCAAGAGCATGGGGATTCTGACCGTTGGCGTAGTTACAAAGCCATTCAAATTTGAGGCAAAGGTTCGGATGCGGAATGCGCTTCAGGGAATTGAAAAGCTACGGGAAAATGTCGATACTATTATTGTGATTCCCAATGACCGTTTGTTAGAGATCGTGGATCGGAGAGCATCCATGCCGGAGGCATTGAAAAAAGCAGATGAAGTATTGCAGCAGGCCGTTCTTGCGATTACGGACTTGATCAATGTGCCATCTTTGATCAATTTGGATTTTGCGGATGTCCGTACGGTTATGACGGACAAGGGGATAGCTCACATTGGAATCGGATATGCCAAAGGAGAGGAAAAGGCCTTAGAAGCTGTTCGGGCGGCAGTAGAGAGTCCGTTATTGGAAACGACGATTGACGGAGCGACCCATGTGATTATTAATATCTCAGGAGATATTACTCTTCACAATGCCAACGAGGCATCGGAGTATGTAGAGAGCCTGGCAGGAGAAGATACATTTGTGATTTTTGGTGCAAAATATGACGAAACGATGTCAGATGAAATCAGTATCACCGTGATCGCGACAGGAATCGATGACCAGCAGGGAGCGAAGGTTCTTCAAAAGCCGTCGTACCAGCAGCCATCTTATCAGCAGCCACAGATTCCGCAGCAGCCGGCGTATTCTTCCAACAGCAGCATACGCCATTCTTCCTATCCGCAGCAGCCGGAGTCTACGGTACTGCAGAGCAGCCAGAGTAAATACAATCAGCAGTCAGCTGGAAATGCATCTTTTTATGGTACTCGTGCAGGCGGAGGATATGGACAAGCTTCTGTGTCATCCTCTGGCGGTCAGGATGGAGCCGGGTTTCGGGCGGTACCTTCTACCGGCAAATATACGACCATAAACAGAGCGGATTTTGAACTGCATGATCCGGGAAGGAAACCGATTTCAAGAAGCAGTACAGAAGATAGTATTCAGATTCCTGAGTTTTTGATCAGAAAAAGATAAAGAACCATTTCTAAAGAGCATTTGATTTCACCTGTGGCCTGCCACAGGTGTTTTTTTGCGCGAAACCCCTCTATTTTTGCGAACTTCCCCTGTCAGGAAACGACATTTTTTTTGTTGTTGTTTTTATACAATACAGTGTATGTATTACGAAATCTATATTGACCTCTTTTTTCTTCAGCAGTTTTTTCTGAACGTTTCTGCATTGACAGCTTCGGCTATTCTGCTGGAACAAAGGGTCGGAAAAAAAAGAATCCTTGCTGCTTCTGCTTTTACAGCTTTGGCAGAAGCAGTGTTCTGCGTTCTTCCTATCGGAGTGCTGGGAAAAAAGATGGGGGCAGCCCTTCCGTTCTTATGGGGCGTTTTGATTTTTGTTGTTTTTCATCCTAAAAAAATAAAAGGGTTTCTTACCTGCGGGCTGTGTTTTCTCCTGCATCTTTTTTTGTTTGGCGGAATGCTGCAGTTCCTGAAAAGGGGAGAAACGGCATACTCATTTTTTGATTTTGCCCTTGCAGGGACAATAACGTTGCTGATTCTGTTTCGCCTTAGGGCACTTCATCGGAAAAATGAGGTGGAATGTACGGTGCTCCTTACTGTGGATGGGAGGGAAAAAAGACTGAACGGATTTTGGGATACGGGAAATGTCTTAAAAGATCCCTATACTGGAAAAGGTGTGGGCATTCTGGGAAAGAAAGCGGCAGGAAGACTGTATGGAGGGTCTCCCCCGGTAAAATACGGGATTCCCTACACCTCAGTCGGGAAAAAAGGGGGGATTTTATATGTCATGGTGGTGGAAGAGCTTGTAATTGAGCAGAAGCAGGGACAGATACGGATTCCGGAAGCTGAGTTGGCTGTGTCCGATGAGATGGAACTGTTTTGCGGTAAATACGATCTGCTGCTGCATTCTGGATGGTGTCGCAAAGAGGTTCTTTCTTCATCAAAAAAAGAATAAAAAGCGAGGAGAAGCATATGTATTTTAAAATGGTACTTCCAAACAAATTAGCACTTAAGATAAAGACGACGTTGTGCCAGGTCTTGTTTCATCAGGGAGGAGAGGTTCATTATATCGGAGGGAGCGATGTCCTGCCGGAACCATTGGGTCGGGAAGAAGAACGAGGATTGTTATGGAAAATGGAGAAGGAGCAGGATGAGCAGGCGAAACGAAAGCTGATTGAACACAATTTGAGATTGGTCGTCTACATAGCAAAAAAATTTGATAATACCGGCGTCGGCGTAGAAGATCTAATTTCCATTGGAACGATAGGCCTGATCAAAGCCATCAATACCTTCCATTCAGAAAAAAAGATCAAGCTCGCGACTTACGCGTCCCGTTGTATCGAAAATGAAATATTGATGTATCTGCGGAGAATCAGCAAGACCAGAATGGAGGTATCCATTGATGAGCCATTGAATGTAGATTGGGACGGAAATGAGCTGCTTCTTTCGGATATCCTGGGGACGGAGGAAGATCTGATCTATCAGAATATTGAAAATGAGGTTGAACGGAACTTGTTAAAAAAAGCAATTTCCAGGCTTTCTAAAAGAGAACGGACCATCGTAGAGTTGCGATTTGGCCTGAATGATGAAAATGGAGAAGAGCTGACACAAAAAGAAGTCGCGGATATGCTGGGAATTTCCCAGTCGTATATATCACGTCTGGAAAAGAAAATCATTCTTCGGCTAAGACGGGAGTTTGTCCGTTTGGAGTAAAAGAAGCCCTTGAAAAATGCAGATTCGTATGTTATACTCATGAACGAAATGGCTTGCCGTTTTGTTCTTATAATTAGATGTTAGGGCACAAGGTGTGAAGCACTTTGCGGCTTTTGACTTCGATATTATAATCATAGGAAAGAAAACCATATGTTATGTCAGGAGGAATCATGGAAAGTATTTACGGAGAGCATCTTCCTAAACTGGAAGAAATCAGATTAGAAATGGAGAACAGAATTTCAAAGATCCGGGAGGAAATCCGTGAAAATGTCGGAATGGATACGATCGAGCATTGTCTTTCGAGAATCAAATCCGAAGAGAGCATGAGAGAAAAATGCCGCAGGAAGCATCTTCCGGAAACAGCAGAGTCTGCCTTGAAAATAATCCATGATGCGATCGGATTTCGTATTGTATGTGCCTTTGTGGATGATGTCTACACAATCAGAGATCGCTTGACAGCATTTGAAGATTGTAAGATTATAAAAGAAAAGGATTATATCCGCCATGCAAAATCAAATGGTTATCGCAGTTATCATATGATTCTGCAGGTTCGCGGAGCCTATTATGTCGAATTTCAGCTTCGCACGATTTCCATGGATACCTGGGCTGCCCTGGAGCACCACTTAAAATATAAAAAAGAGATTAAAAACGAAGAACTGATCATTCAGGAGCTGAAGCGCTGCGCGGATGAACTGGCCTCCACGGATATTACGATGCAGACGATTCGGGATATGATTCTGGAATAATCTGGCATCCGACAGAATAAGTCAGATATAAACTGGTGTTTAGAGGAGAAAAGATGAAACTATTATTTGCAGAGGATACACATGATTTGAGCAGAGCCGTATGCGCTGTCCTGGCGCATGAAGGCTATGAGGTAGATACGGCGTTCGATGGAGAAGAGGCCGCGGATCTTATCCATAAGAATGGCTATGATGCGATCGTTTTGGATATCATGATGCCAAAAAAGAACGGAATAGAGGTATTAAAAGAGCTTCGGGAAAGCAATATCGTGACTCCGGTGCTGCTTTTGACAGCTAAATCAGAAATAGATGACCGGGTGACGGGGCTGGATGCCGGGGCAGACGATTATTTGACCAAGCCATTCGCAATGAAGGAGCTCCTGGCAAGATTAAGAGCCATGACCAGAAGGCGGACACAGTATCAGGGAGGCGACCTGACCTACAAAGACTTGATGCTGAAAGAGACAAATTTTGAGCTTTCCAGTGAAAATTCCGTTCGGCTGTCCATCAAAGAATTTGAACTGCTGCGTACCCTCCTCATGAATGCGGAGCGGGCTCTTTCCTCATCCTATTTATTGGAACAGATCTGGAATGAGGAGCCGGAGGCGTCGGAGGATACCTTGTGGCTCTATATTTCATATCTTAACCGAAAGCTTTCAGCTGTGGCATCTTCGGTAAAGATTCTTGGGAGCCGGGGAGAGAGCTATCAGTTGGTCTCAGAGGAATAGAGAGCGGTTTTTTGCTAATCCGTTCATGAGTAAAACGAAACAGAAGCAAAAAGGAAGGGATACGCTTGAATAGCAATAAAATTGAAAAGCTGCAGAAAAAATTCATGCTGGTCGCAGGGCTTTCTTTTTTTATCGTCATGCTGCTGATGGGGGGGCTGATGTATCTGAGCAGCCTTTTGACGACGCAGCGGGAGGTTCGCATGGTGATGAATTATCTGATTGAAAATGATGGTGATCTGGGCACCGGCATGAGAAAATCAGGCGAGACCCTGCAGGAAGAACTGGAAGATGAAGCTTCTCAAGACAAAGAACAGACGGATGAGGACAAAGAGGAGACGTCAGAAATTGATGATTCCAAGAAGGATCCATCCGTGACCGAGGATTCGTGGCATAAATATTTTGGCGTAGGAAGCTGGATGTATAATTCTGCCGAGTTTCCTTATTCGACCCGGTATTTTGCAGTGATTTTTTCTGACAGTGACGAGGTAAAGGCTGTCAAGACCAATCATATTGCCGGAGTCGAACCGGAGGAAGCGGAAAAGTATGCGAGAGCTGCCATGGAGCGGAGATTGAAGTTCGGCATCTACGATGGATATTATTATCAGGTGGCAGAGCGGGAAGAGGGAGGAACCATTGTCGTCTATCTTGAATCACTGCGCCAGATCGATTCCGTCAACCGTTTGCTTTACACGGCTCTGACGCTGATTGGAATCGGCAGCATTGTGACCTTATTTTTAGTCCGGTTTTTTTCCAAGCAGATGGTAAAAAAAGAGATGGAGAGCATGGAGCTCCAAAACCGTTTTATGACGAATGCCAGCCATGAGTTAAAGACGCCGTTGGCTGTCATAAAGGCCAATACAGAGGTCGAACAGATGCTCAACGGAGAAAATGAATGGAATCAGTCGACGATGAGGCAGGTCGAGCGGATGACCGGCCTGATTCAGAACTTGATCCGGATCGTACGTGCGGAGGAGCAGGAGAATACGGAGCCGGTTCAACGGATTGACGCGTCTGCCATTATTACCGATACCGTAAAGACCTTTGAACCGCTGGCTTCCCAGGAGGGAAAACAGCTGGATCAGGAAATCGATGCATCTGTTTCCTGTTTCATGAGAGAGTCAGATCTGCGTCAGCTTCTTTCCCTGTTCCTGGACAATGCGATAAAATATTGTGATGAAAAGGGCAGAATTTTTGTATCGCTAAAGGCTAAAGGAAAAAATATGAAACTATCCGTTTCTAATTCCTACGCCGAAGGAGAGAAAACAGATTACAGCCGGTTTTTTGAGCGTTTTTATCGAAAAGATGAGTCGCATAACATAGAAAAAGGCGGGTATGGAATTGGTTTGTCCATCGCTGAAAGTATCGTAAAACAGTACCATGGTTCCATTATGGCAAATTGGAAGGATGGGGAAATCTTTTTTCACTGTCAGTTTCACAATGGGAAAAAAACAGGCGGAGAGGGAGGCTTCGCAGGAGAAAGGAGGTCAAAATGAAGTTAGGTTTTATTGGGGCAGATCATGAGGTGACAGGAAGCTGTCACTATTTGGAGGCAAATGGAATCCATATGTTGATTGACTGCGGAATGGAGCAGGGAACGGATGTATATGAAAATCAGGAGATTCCAGTCAATATTTCCGATGTTGATTACATTCTTTTGACTCATGCCCATATTGATCATACGGGCTTGCTGCCTTTGATGTACGCAAGAGGGTTCCGGGGGGAAGTCTATACGACTAAGGCAACGGTAGACCTTTGCAAAATTATGTTAAAGGACAGCGCGCATATTCAGATGTTCGAGGCAGAGTGGCAGAACCGAAAAGCCAAGCGTTCCGGAGGAGAGGCCTATACTCCGCTATATGATATGGAGGATGCACTGGGAGCGATTCGGCTGCTGCGCTCCTGTGAGTATAATGAGATTCTTGAACTGGATCAGGGGATTCGGGTCAGGTTTTCAGATGTGGGACATTTACTGGGGTCGGCTAGTATTGAAATCTGGCTGGAGGAAAATCATATTTCCCAAAAGATCGTATTTTCCGGAGATATCGGAAACACGAACCAGCCGTTAATTAAAGATCCGCAGTACCTTGACCATGCGGATTATGTGGTCATGGAATCTACTTATGGGGATCGGTATCACACCGTGGTGACCGATTATGTCACTGAGCTGGCAAAAGTGATCAATGAAACCTTTGAACGGGGCGGGAATCTTGTCATTCCGGCGTTTGCGGTAGGCAGGACACAGGAGATTCTCTACTTTCTTCGGAAAATCAAAGAAGAACATTTGGTGAACGAACAGTTCGGGGATTTCCCGGTCTTTGTAGATAGTCCGCTTGCCATTGAGGCAACGGGGATTTTTGAGAGAAATGAATATGAATGCTTTGATGAGGCAGCGATGAAGCTGATTGAACAGGGAATCAATCCACTTCATTTCCATGGCTTGAATATGGCAATTACCAGCGATGAATCCAGGGCAATCAACTTCGATTCCCGACCGAAGATTATTTTGTCAGCTTCCGGAATGTGTGAAGCAGGACGAATCCGGCATCATCTAAAGCATAATCTTTGGAGAAGAGACAGTACTGTCTTGTTCGTTGGCTATCAGGCGAATGGAACACTGGGAAGAATGCTGGTAGACGGAGCCAAGGAGGTCAAACTTTTTGGGGAGACCATCGAGGTCCGTGCCAGGATTCGAAAGCTGGATGGAATCAGCGGCCATGCAGACAAAAATGGGTTGATCAAATGGATCGGGGCTTTTTCGGAGAAGCCGAAGAAGGTGTTTATCGTACATGGAGAGGATCAGGTCTGTGATTCGTTCTGTGATTGTCTGCGCAGCGAATATGGATATCAGGCGGTAGCACCTTATTCCGGAGCGATGTATGATCTTTTGACCGGAGATTGTATCAGAGAAGGGGTACGAAGGAAAAAACCGGTGCCGAAAAAGCCGGCCACAGGAGTATATGCGAGACTTCTTGCAGCGGGTCAGAGGCTGCTTACCGTAATCCGGCATAATGAGGGCGGAGCGAACAAGGATCTGGCAAAGCTGGCAGATCAGATCAATTCTTTATGTGATAAATGGGATCGATAGAATCAATTGTTGGGAAATACTTGAAAAAAAGTAAAGTATCTGATATAATGAAATGAGGCATCGGTTACGAGAATTGTCGCAATCGGTGCTTTTATTTCCTATCTCGATTTAGACAGAAATACAATTGCACTATGAAGCTTTTGTATATGGAGGTATAAGGATGAAGAATAGTGCAAAAAAAATGCCGACGGGCAGGAATTGGATGGAAAAAAAGCTGTTGGACATGCTGGAGACAGTCGGGATTCCGTTGACTGAGTATATTGAGATAAAAAACTATATGAGAAGGTTCATGTCAGAAAGGGAGCGTAATGCAACTCCTGACTTTGGGGATATTTGTTTTTCCGGAGTCTGTCAGGATCCTCAAAAGACATCAGAGGAAGATCTAGAAGACAAAGAGATGATTCAGTGTATCTGCGGATATTTCAGCAGTTATTTCAGTAGCCGCCAGGGAGGGTATTTTCAAAGTTATTTTAACAGCTATTCCGGAGCATGGCCCGGCAGTTATTTTGAAAGCCGTCAGAGAGAGCAGCGGTTTAGCAGCTATTTTGGGAGTCGTCAGGTAGAATTTTTTGGCAGTTATTTTGGAAGCTATTCATGGGAATGGTTCAGCAGTTACTTTGGAAGCCGTCAGGGAGAGCTCTTTAGCAGCTATTTTAGCAGCCATCAGGGAGAGTTCTTTAGCAGCTATTTTAGCAGCCATCAGGGAGAGTTCTTTAGCAGCTATTTTAGCAGTCACCAGGGAGAGTTCTTTAGCAGCTATTTTAGCAGTCACCAAAGGGAAGAGTTCCGGACGTTCTTTGACCGTTTCATTCAGCAGAGCACCGCGGCATATTTCCAAAGTGAACGATCGGAGCATCAGAGCCATACGTTCCACAGTTGTCCAAGGATAGAGCATAAGCATTGTCCGGACGAGCTTCACGATTTTTGGGAAAGAGAGCGGCAGAGAAAGGGACTGGTCGATTCCAGATTGGATTTTGGGAAGATTACCGGCAGAGGAGGATATGGAATCCGCCTGATTGCCTTGGAGTAGGGGAATAGAAAAATATGGGAGATGAAAAAAATGAGGGGGGTTCATTCCTTTTGGAGCAGGCCAAATGCGATTCGCCATCAGGAAAGGGTATATATGCCTGATTTTGAGCTGCTTGTTTTAATGCTTTCTGCGCTGAAATGGCAGGAAAAAAACGGATCGATTCGAATGATTACAGACAAAGCGGGATATGAGTTCTTTTGCGAAAAGGGGCTAAAGCATCTCTGGAGCGAGCCGATCGATGATTCGTTAGAAGAAATCAATCAAAAGCTGAAGCCAATGTCCTTTTGGGCGGGTGGAAAGCTCTATGCACTGGAAAAAACAGAAGCTCCCTGTGCAATGCTTGATACAGATCTGATCTTCTGGGAAAGCATAGAAGAGTATCTTGATTCGGATATCGTGGCTGCGCATGAGGAAGAGCTCAATGACGAAGTCTATCCGGATGCAAAAAAGTTTACCTTCCATACCGAATATCATTATCCGGAGGAATGGGATTTTCAGCTCCGTGCGGCAAATACTGCATTTTTATATATCAAAGATTCATCTTTCAAATCATACTATGTCAATTCAGCTATGGAGTTCATGCAGGCGCTGGATGGGGAGAATGTGAGTCCGATTGTGTCGATGTGTTTTGCGGAACAGCGGATTCTTCCTATGTGCGCCAAAAAAGAAAAGAAGCAGCTTCGATATTTGTTCGGGCAAGATCAAATAGAAAATCAAAATTTGGCAACGCATCTTTGGGGATATAAAAATGCATTATTAAATTCATGGGAAGAGAGAACCGAATTCTGCGTTCTTTGCATCCAAAGACTATTGCGTGATTTTCCAGAATGGAAAACAGTGATCGAAAAAAATCCGCAATTGCAGAAATATTTGTTTTACTTATAAGAACGAGGAAACGTATGAAAGATAAATCTTTTTGTCGTTTACTATACAAGAAAAAAGAAACATGGGAGGAAAAAATGGAAGACAGTAGATCAATGATGGAGCTGAGCGATGAGCTGAACGAGCAGTTCGATGAGCTTGTCACTTATTGTAAGTTATCAGGAGAGATCAATCTTGATCTCTACACCGAATATGATGTCAAGAGAGGACTCCGCGATTCCAATGGAAAAGGAGTATTGACCGGTTTGACAGAGATTTCTGACGTACAGGCGACAGAAATCATCAATGGAGTAAAGATGCCGGCAGATGGAAGGCTCTATTATCAGGGCTATAATGTGATGGATCTGGTCAAGGGATACGAAAAACGAAGGTTTGCATTTGAGGAAGTGACCTATCTGTTATTGTTCGGCGCGCTTCCAACGAGAGCCCAGCTTCACAGCTTTATTGATGTCTTAAGAAGCTTGCAGGAGCTTTCCAGTCAATTCGTGCGGGATGTCATTATGAAGGCACCGAGTGGAAATTTGATGAATGCCCTGCAAAGAAGTATCTTGACGCTCTATTCATATGATGACAATCCGGATGATATTTCCATAGAAAATGTCCTGCGCCAATCCCTGCAGTTGATTGGAAAGATGCCGATGATTGCTGTATATGCGTATCATGCTTATCGGCATTTTAATTGTAAAGAGAGCCTGATTATCCGTTTTCCGGAAAAAAATCTGTCTACTGCAGAAAATATCCTGCAGATGCTTCGAAAGGATGGGGCATATACCGAGCTGGAAGCAAAGGTATTAGATATTGCCCTGGTCGTTCATGCAGAGCATGGAGGCGGAAACAATTCGACCTTTACCAACCATGTAGTCACAAGCTCGGGAACAGATACCTACTCCGCTGTGGCAGCTTCCGTAGCTTCCCTAAAAGGACCAAAACACGGCGGCGCAAATTTAAAGGTTCTTCAGATGTTCGATGATCTAAAGGAAAATTGTCCGAACTGGGAGGATGATGCAAGAATTACCCAGTATCTGGAGGATCTGTTAAATAAAAAGGCATTTGATAAAGCGGGACTGATTTACGGGATGGGACATGCCGTTTATACGGACTCAGATCCAAGAGAGGTCATTTTAAAACGTTATGCAAAGCGGCTTTCTGAAGAAAAAGGAACGGAGGACGAATTTGCTCTTTATGAAAAGGTGGAGCGTCTTGCCGCAAAGCTGATTGCTCAAAAACGCCATTTGTTCAAGCCGGTCTGTGCCAATGTTGATTTTTACAGTGGTTTTGTCTATACTATGTTAGAGATTCCAAGGGAATTATTTACGCCGATCTTTGCGATTTCCCGTATTTCCGGATGGAGCGCGCATCGTTTAGAGGAGCTTGTAAACAATGGCAAGATTATTCGCCCGGCATATAAATATGTGGGAACGCATCGGAAATATTTTGATTTGGATGAGAGGAAAAACAAGGAGGAAGAAAAATGAAGATTGCAGAATTAATGATCGTAATGACAGGAACAGGGAGTTCGACATCGACAGGTTCCTCTATTGCAGGGTTGATTGTACCGCTTTTAGTCTTTTTCGCATTCATGTACCTATTTATGATCAAGCCGCAGCAGAAGGAGCAGAAAGCAAAAGAAGAAATGCGCTCCAGCTTAGAGGTCGGAGATACTGTGCTTACCAGCAGCGGCTTTTACGGAGTTATCATTGATATTACCGAAGATACTGTAATCGTAGAGTTCGGGAGCAATAAAAACTGTCGGATTCCGATGCAGAAGGAGGCTATTGTAGAAAATGAAAAGCCGGGAGGCCTGGCAGAAAAACAATAACCTCCGGGTCGTGTGTAAAGTGCGCGAAGTCGGTTCGCACTCATGAACAACAACAGCAAACCATTTTGTTCATGAGTATATACTATGGAGCCAAAAGATACGCCGCAGGATGAGAATTGCCCTATGTCAGCTGGCAGGGGCAAATTGTCCGGCTGGCGTTTTTTTATTGATGTAACTTCGCTTCCCTTTATTTTTATTCTTGCATTCAAATATGGGTTGTTATATAATAAATCCAAATGTTTTATACTCATGAACGAAATAGCTCGTCTTTTTTATCGTTAGAGAAAAGAGAAACAAATTGGCGGCTGATTATGTTTCGGGGGAATCGTGGGAGGTGCAAAAAGATGACATGCCAGGATGCGGAGTACAATACCGTGTTGTTTTTAAAAAAAGAACTGGACTGGGATACTTATGTGGATTTCGTAGAGCATGTGACGACCTGTAAGTCCTGCTATGAGGAGTTGAGCATCTATCATATTGCAATGACCGCCTTGGGAGAGGAAGCAGAAGAAAGCTATGATTTTGTTGAATTATTGGAGCAAAAACTGAAAAAGTGCAAAAGGGAAATCTCCATTTGCACGACATTTCAAAAGACCGCCTTTGTGTTCGAGGTTTCCGGAGGGGTCTGTCTGGCAGCACTGCTGTTGTTTTTTATCTTATCGTTTCTATAACGAGACCACCGTTTATACTCATGAACGAAATGGCCTGCCGTTTTGTTCATAAAATAGGACAAGAAGCAGAAAGGATCAAAGGTGATGGAAAAAAAGCTGGTTTTAATTGATGGGCACAGCATTCTGCATCGGGCATATTATGGGATGCCGGAGCTGTCAAATTCAGAGGGAGTACCGACAAATGCCGTTTACGGATTTTTGAATATTATGTTTCGGATCATAGAACAGGAGCAGCCGGATTATCTGATTGTTGCCTTTGATGTCAAAGCACCGACGTTTCGTCATGAAATGTATGCCGCATATAAAGGAACGAGAAAACCGATGCCGGATTCCTTAAGGGAGCAGGTTCCACTGATGAAAGAGGTTCTGCAGGCGATGCAGATCAAAACCGTAGAGAAGGCCGGATATGAGGCGGATGATTTGTTGGGGACTCTTGCCAAACGCGGAGAAAAGGAAGGATTCCAGGTGTCGTTGATTTCCGGTGACCGGGATCTTCTACAGATTGCAAGCGACAAGATCAAGATACGGATTCCCAAGACCAAGGGGAGGACGACGACGGTAGAAGACTATTATGCGTCAGATGTCATGGAAAAATATCAGCTCACGCCGGCGCAGATCATTGAGATGAAGGCACTGATGGGAGATAGCGCGGATAATATCCCGGGGCTTCCCGGGATAGGAGAAAAGACAGCAATCAAGATTTTACAATCCTATCCGACCCTTGAAGAGGCTTACGAGCATGCGGAGGAAATCATGCCAAAGCGCGCCGGAAAGATTTTAAAAGAGCATTATGACCTGGCCATTCTCAGCAAAAAACTGGCAACGATCCATACGAGCTGTGACCTGTCCTTTGATTTTGAAGAGGCAAGGATGGGAGAGCTGTTTACAAAAGAGGCCTATGACATTTTTACCCGGCTGGAATTTCGGAATTATTTGTCCCGTTTTGGAGAATTGGAAAAAGAAGAAGAGGAATCCATAGAAGAGGGATTTGTCCTGATCGAAAGCTATGAGGAGTATCAAGTACTTTGGAAAAAGGTGCAGGAGGCTGAGCATGTCGGGATTTCTCTCATAGAGGAAGCATCAGACTTTTTGGGCTTTGCGGTTTGTTTCGATGAAAAAAATGTCAGCTTTGTCAAATGCGATTCCTTCTTTCTTCAGGAGCAGGTTATAAAATCGGATCTGTTGGCACTCTGTGCTTCCGGGAAAACAATGGCTTCCTTCCATTGGAAATCGGATTATCAGAACCTGTGTGTGAAAGAGCAGAGGATTCCCTGGGAAAGCCAAAAGAGAATGGGACTTTTTGATGTCTCCATTGCAGCGTATCTGTTAAATCCATTAAAAAGTGATTATTCCTATGAGGAGCTTTCCAGAGAATATCTTTCCAAAAATTTTCCGTCTAAAAAGGATCTTCTGGGAAAAGCAGCTCTTCGTTCTGCCTTAGAGGGGCAGACAGAGGCCTTCTTAAAAGCCGTATGCTATGAGGCGTACACCGCTTATCAGGCTGCGCCGATTCTGGCTCAAAAGCTGACACAGGAAAAGATGGATACGCTCTTTTTTGAAATGGAAATGCCGTTAGTCTTCGTCCTTGCGGATATGGAGCTCGAGGGAATTTATGCCAAAAGGGACATTTTAAAAGAGCAGTCAGCCCTGCTCGAGACCAAGATTTCCAAATTGGAGGAAGCGATTTATGAGGAAGCGGCAGAGGAGTTTAATATCAATTCGCCAAAGCAGCTAGGTATCGTCCTGTTTGAGCATCTAATGCTCCCGCATGGAAAAAAGACCAAGACCGGCTATTCAACGGCAGCAGATATTTTGGAAAAGCTGGCGCCGGAGTATCCGATTGTTTCCCGGATTTTGGAGTATCGCCAGCATACCAAGCTGAAATCGACCTATGCGGATGGTCTTGAGAGCTACATCGGCGAGGATGAAAGGATCCACAGTAATTTTAAACAGACAATCACGGCAACAGGGCGCATCAGCAGCACGGAGCCAAATCTCCAGAATATTCCGATTCGGATGGAACTTGGCCGCCAGATTCGAAAAGCCTTTCTGCCAAAGGAAGGATGTGTGTTTGTAGATGCCGATTATTCCCAGATCGAATTGCGGGTGCTGGCACATATGTCAGGGGATGAGACCCTGATCGAAGCCTATCGTCAGCAGGCAGATATTCATCGCATGACAGCGTCAGTCGTTTTCCATACCCCGTTCGAGAAAGTCACTTCTCTGCAGCGAAGGAATGCCAAGGCAGTGAATTTTGGTATTGTATACGGTATCAGTGCTTTTGGACTGAGTCAGGATTTGAGCATATCCCGGGAGAAAGCAAAAGAGTACATCGACAATTATTTTAAGATTTATCCGGGAGTAAAGCAGTTTTTGGGTGAAATGGTCGTTCGGGCAAAAAAGGACGGATATGTAACGACGATGTTTGGGAGACGCAGACCGGTACCGGAGCTGAAGTCCTCTAATTTTATGCAGAGGAGCTTTGGAGAGCGTGTCGCGATGAATTCACCGATTCAGGGAACGGCGGCAGATATCATTAAGATAGCCATGATCCGTGTCGCAAAGAGATTGAAAAAAGAGCAGCTTCGTTCCCGGCTGATTTTACAGGTGCATGATGAATTATTGATCGAAGCACACCGGGAAGAGGCAGAGCAGATCAAGCAGATTCTGACTGAGGAAATGATGGGGGCAGCGGAGCTTTTAGTCCCACTGGAAATCGATATCCATGAGGGTTCCAGCTGGTTCGATGCAAAATAGAATAGACAACATGGTACGAGGATGAAGCATCATTTTATGGGAAAGAAAGACAGGATGAAGGGAAGGAAGAGAAATGAGAGTTTTGGGAATTACCGGTTCTGTGGGAGCCGGAAAATCATTTCTTCTGGAGCATATCAAAAAAACATACCCCGCCAGGATTGTTATGGCAGATCTTGTGGCGCATGAAGTGATGGAGAAAGGACAGCCCTGTTATGAGAAGCTGGTTTCTTCCTTTGGCAGCGGGATATTACAAACTGATGGTTCCATCGATCGGCAGAAACTGGCAGAGGTTATTTTTTCAAGCCCGGAAAAACGGACCAGGCTGAATCAGATCGTACATCCCGCAGTAAAGGAGGAAATCAGACGGCGAATCTGTGAAGAACAGAAACATCAGCAGACCCGTCTGTTCGTGATCGAGGCAGCCCTTCTATTGGAGGATGGGTATCAGGAGATCTGTGAGGAAATATGGTACATATACACCAGTGAAGAAAAACGGCGGGAACGATTAAAAAAACAAAGGGGATATTCAGAGGAAAAAATCAGAAAGATCAACGCCAGTCAGTCTTCAGAAGAATTTTTTAAAAGCCGTTGTCAGCAGTGGATTGACAACAATGGATCACAGGATGCAGCATGCGCGCAGTTAGATGGATTGCTGGAGCAGTTTTTAAAAGGATAGAGCCGGAAAAGAGGAGGATTATCTTGTTAAATTTTGAAAATATGGAGCAGTCATTGATTTTTGGATTGGATATAGGAACAAGAAATGTTGTTGGAACAGTAGGATACCGGGAAGAGGAACGGTTTCATGTGGTTGCCATGCATTCCGTAGAGCATAAGACACGGTCGATGCTGGATGGACAGATTCATGATATCGGACTTGTTGCCAAGACGATTACAACGGTCAAGGAGGAATTAGAGCATCAGCTGGGGATTCCTTTGCATAATGTATGTATTGCTGCAGCCGGGCGTGTCCTAAAGACGGTCCTGGCGCATGCCGAGTATGTCATGCCGGAAGAAACCGTTATTTTGGATGAACATATTCACTCTTTAGATCTCTTGGGAGTGGAAAAGGCACAGGATGAATTGAACGCTACGAATGATACCGATTTAAAATTTTACTGCGTCGGTTATACGGTGATCAAATATTGGATGGACAATGAGATCATTTCCAATCTTGAGGGTCATCGGGCAGAAAAGATTTCTGAGGATGTGATTGTCACCTTCCTGCCGGAGGACGTTGTAGATGGACTTTATATGGCCTGCGCAAAAGCCGATCTAGATGTTGTCAACCTGACCCTGGAGCCGATCGCAGCCATCAATCTTGCGATTCCGCAGAACTACCGGATGCTGAATCTGGCCATGGTGGATGTCGGTGCAGGAACCTCCGACATTTCCATTACCCGCGATGGAAGCATTATTGCCTATGGGATGATTCCGGCTGCCGGTGATGAATTGACAGAGCTTTTAGTTCAGCATTATCTTGTAGATTTTAATACAGCAGAAAAAATGAAGTTCGACTGTTGTGAGCAGGAAACGGTCGAATTTGAAGATATCATGCGGTTAAAGCATGAGGTTCCATCCGAAGAGGTCTATGCCGTGATTTCCGATATGATGGAAGAAATCGCCAAAAAAATCGCAGAAAAGATTCTGGAGCTGAACGGAGGCAAACCGGTCAGCGCAGTCTTTATTGTCGGGGGCGGCGGAAAGGTCCGTGGCTTTGACAAGGTGATCGCAAGAGAACTGGACATCATGGAAGAACGTGTCGCACTTCGGGGCGAAGAGGTCATGGACGCCATCGTCTTTGATAATATCAACATCGTAAAAGATCCCCTTCTGGTAACGCCGGTCGGAATCTGTTTGAATTATTGTGAAATGAAAAACAACTTTATCTTCCTGCATTTTAACGGGGAGAGAATCAAACTGTATGACAACAACCATTTGACCGTTTTGGATGCTGCGCTGGAGGCAGATTTCTCGAATGAACATCTTTTCCCAAAACGTGGAGCGGAGCTTCATTTTACAGTCAATGGAAAACAGCGCATGGTACGCGGAGAAGCGGGAGAATCTGCAGTCATTACCATCAATGGCAGAGAGGTCAACATGAATTCTCCGGTCTCTGCCAATGACAAAATTGAGATTATTCCATCCACGGTTGGACCGGATGCGAAAATGACAATCGGGGAGCTGCCGGAGTACAGCTCGACCATTGACTTTTACGTCAACAAAAAGAATGTCATTTGTCCGAAATTTGTCGAGGTCAATCATGAGCTGCAGTCCCAGTACTACGAAATTCAAAATGGGGATGAGGTAGAAATGCTAAGCTATTATACCGTTTGGCAGCTGAGAGATTTCATGGATGTCAAGCTGGATGAAGAGGCAGATATTCTTGTGAACAATACGCTGGCGAACTTAGATGAGCATGTCTACGAGAATTTTAGTGTAGAATGGAAGCTGGATGAGTCCTATCCGTTCCCGGAGGAAGAGCTGCTAGAAGAAGAGCAGGAAAAGGAAACGGATTCAGAGGGAGCTAAAGGCTCAGAAGGAAAAACAGAAAAAATAGAGGAAGAAACAGAAGGAACAGAGAAACCTTCCAAGAAAGAAGAAAAAGCGGCAGGAACAGAAGAATCAGATGCAGAAAAAACTGTAGAGAAGGAGAAAAAAGAGGAATCAAAGAAAACGCAGGAATCAGAAAAATCTCAGGAATCAGAGGAATCACAAGAGTCAGCGAAATCAGAGGAATCGCAGGAAGCTCAGGAAACCGGATTATCAAAAGAAACGGATATAGAGAAGAAGTCACGGAAGAGAACGGAACAAAGTGGGAAAAAGTCAAAAGCAAGCGATAAATCAGAGAGCAGAGCCGCGAAGACGGAAATGAAAAAGAACAAAGAAGAAAAAAAGGAACCGGAAAAGAAAGAAACAGACCGGAAAGTGACAGCGAAAAAAGAACCTGAAAAGAGAGGGAGAAGGTCTCAAAGCACAAAGACGGTGGCAGATCAGAAAGATAATGTGCCAGACGCGGAAGAAGATTTAAACAAAAAGGAAAACCGGGTTGCAGAGACACAGGATGAAAAAATAACAGAAGAGCAGAGAGAGTCGGAGATTCATAAGAATTCCGGCAATAAGAAAAAGAAAAAAGAACGAAAGCCAGAGGATGATGGAATCTTTACGGTCTGGGTGAATGAGGAAAAAGTAACGTTGACAGGAAAAAAAGATTATATCTTTGTCGACATCTTTGATTTTTATGATTTTGATCTAAATGATTCCAGAGGAAGAGCCATCATTACGCTGGTCAATGGGAAAACCGCAGAGTTTATGGCGCCGCTGAAAAAAGGAGATAAGATTACCCTGGACTGGAAAGAATAGACGAAGGAGGATGAGGCATCCCATGAGAATGTGCAGTATTGCGAGTGGAAGCAGCGGCAACTGTATCTATGCCGGTTCAGAACACACGCATATTATCGTAGATGCAGGAATCAGTGCAAAAAGAATCGAGGAAGGGCTGAATCGAATGGAGCTGACTTCCTCCGAACTTTCAGGAATTGTTATTACACATGAGCATTCCGATCATATCAAAAGCCTTGGCGTTCTGGCAAGAAGATATCATCTGCCAATGTATGCCACGATGGAGACCATTTGTGCCATCCAATCGATGGCATCCCTTGGAAGCTATGATTTTGAGCTCTTTCATGAAATCAGACCAAAGCAGCGGTTTATGATTGGAGATATGAGTCTCCTTCCTCTGCCGGTCTCCCATGACGCAGCAAATCCGGTCTGCTACCGGATCGAGCATGAACAAAGTGCCATGGCGGTGGTGACCGATCTTGGATGTTATGATGAAGAGCTAATATCCGAATTAAAAGAATTGGATGTTTTGCTCTTAGAATCCAATCATGATGTAAAAATGCTGGAGGCAGGGCGATATTCCTATCCGTTAAAGCGAAGAATCTTAGGGAAAAAAGGTCATTTATCCAATGAATCAGCCGGTCGTCTTTTGGAAAAGCTGCTTCATGATGGCCTGAAAACGATTTTCCTGGGACATTTGAGCAAAGAGAATAATCTGGCAGAGCTGGCTTATGAGGCAGTCCGGTTGGAAATCACCATGGGAAAGAGCCCGTATCGGGGAGATGACTTTAAAATCATTACTGCCCGACGGGATATGCCAGAGCTTCCGGTTTGTTTTTAAGGAGACGACAGGGAGGATCAGGATGAAAAACGAAACAAAAATGATTCTGGAAGAAGTAAAAAATGGTTCTCTTTCCGTGGAAGATGCATTGCTGAAATTAAAAACAGAGCCATATGATAACTTGGAATTTGCCAGAGTCGATCTGCACCGTAAGATCCGTCAGGGAGTCCCGGAAGTGATTTATGGCGCTGGAAAGACAACGGAGCAGATGATGGCCATAGTCCATTCGATGAGAAAGCATGGTCAGAATGAAATTTTGATCACCCGCATCAAACAAGAGACAGCCAGAAAAATCGCCAAAGAGGAAGCAATTACCTATACGGAAACAGAAGAAGAAAATGGGAAAAATACCCTTCTGTTTCTGCCTATGGCAAAAATGGCGGTCATTGGAGAATTCAAAAATCCGGACGGAATAGGAACGATTTTAGTTGCAACAGGAGGGACAAGTGATATTCCGATAGCAGAAGAAGCGGTACTTACAGCAAAAGCACTGGGAAATGATGTGACTCGTCTATATGATGTTGGTGTGGCAGGTCTGCACCGACTGCTATCCTGTCAGGAAGAAATTATGAATGCGAGCGTGATCATTGCCATTGCCGGAATGGAAGGCGCTCTTGCAAGCGTCTTAGGAGGGATGGCAGATTGTCCCATCATAGCGGTTCCGACAAGTGTGGGATATGGCGCATCATTTCATGGGCTTTCTGCCCTGTTGTCCATGCTGAATTCCTGTGCCAGTGGAGTATCTGTCGTAAATATAGACAATGGATTTGGAGCAGGTTTTCTTGCTCACAGGATCAACCACATGGAGGTGAAAGGACAATGAAAACGCTATACTTAGATTGTGGAATGGGAGCTGCAGGAGATATGCTGGTGGCAGCCCTGTTAGAGCTTCTTGATGATCCGGAGAGTTTTATTGGGCAGATGAATGATCTTGAAATTCCGGGGGTAGAGATCAAAAAAAGAAAAGCTTTCAAATGTGGCATTTCCGGAACACAGATGTCCGTCATAGTACAGGGAATAGAGGAAAAGAGCGAAGATGTCAAGACGGATCAT
>CADBUD010000263.1 GCA_902797785.1 uncultured Lachnospiraceae bacterium | reverse complement strand
GTTACTATTTATCAAAAATACCGGTCAATCCATGACCGGTATTTCTTAAATGTAATATTCACTTTCTGTCATCTCCTTCTGCCAATCCAGAAGATCTGCCAGCGTAATCTCCTCAAGCACTCCGTTGACCGCCAGATTCAGTCTTCCCCATAGCCGGTAGCTGACACAGGTATCCTTGTTCTTACAGGGAGAGCCATTCTCCCCGTAGCAATCTGTAGGGGTCAGATCTCCTTCTACCGCTTTTAGAATCTGTCCAACGGTATATTCTCCGGGCAGATATTTTAAAGCGTATCCACCATTTTTTCCTCTGACACTATTTACTAATGCTGCCCTGTGCAGTCCGGATACGATCTGCTCTAAATATTTTTCTGAAATGTTCTGGCGCCTGGCGATATCCTTTAATCGGATCATTTCTCCATTATCATAAACGGCCAGATCCAGCATCAGTTTTAATGCGTTCTTTCCTTTGGTCGAGATGATCATGCTTTCTCCCTTCCTCCCATCCGTTTTTTTATTTCCCTATTATCATACTATTTTAATATGTTTTTGTGAAATGGTTTTTCTCTATCAATGATAATAGTTTTTTTCTATCACATCCAATGCAGATCGGCTGGACATAGAATAATATGAGAAGACAGTGGACGATTAGAGGCTTTGTAAATAATCTTCAAGGAAAGAAACCGCTCCCCTGATTCCGGCATGGCTTTTATTCAAATACAAACCGGAAAAGTCCGGATAAGAAACTCCCATCCAGGAAAGCTTCCGTTCTCTGGCCGCTCGCTGTTCTAAGGAGCTTCCCAGAACCCTGGAAATCTCCGCATGTCTTACCAGATCTGAAATTTCCTTCTCATCCTGTGACTCATATACCTGTGCTGCCAGTTTTTTCAAGCGCAAAAGCTTCTCTTCCCGAAGGTTCTTATCTTCGGTGAAGGAATCCGTCACAGCGATTGTCTGAACCGGCACTCCCAAATAGATCCGCAAAAATTCCGCGTACTGGAACGCCCTGTGAACGTCTGCCACAATCATGACCGGTCCCCCGTATCTGCTTTTTTGAATCAAAGGAGACGCAAAAGATAAATACCGGTCAAAGTATTCTGTCTCCCGGGATAAAAATCCCCCGACATCTTCTTCCGGAAGCCCGAGCCGTATTTTTACCTGCTCTACCAGTTCCTTGACCTTTAGGATTCCCATCGGAACTGATGACAGGTGAAGCGCCGGAACATCATATTCCGCGGATAAATACTCTGCCGCCAGCCTGCCCCAGTCAGAACAGGTAATCGTAAGCGCGGCTTCGGACGCCGTTTCAAATTGGGAAAGCCCTTTCTCTGTCCCAAAAAAGGTATGGACCTTTAATCCGATTCCTGTAAGAATCCGCTCCAGCTCCTCAAGATCCCCAAACGCTGTCAGATCCCTGCCCGGCAGGATGCCCAAAAGATTCACCAGACGATCCTGTTTTTGCTTCGGCGGTTTCGTCAGCTGCCGGAAGAGATCCAGGGTAACATGCTCGTACCCATAGTGGACATCCCCATGAAATCCGGCGTTTAAGGAAGCGATGACGGGAAGTCCCTGTTCCACGGCCTCTCTTGTCATGGCCTCCACATCATCTCCTACCATTGCGGAAGCGCAGCTGTTCAGAACCAGGTAGGTCTTTCCTTCAAAGACCTTGGACACATTTTTTAACTGTTCCCTCAATCTGGAGGCTCCGCCAAAGATGATATGCCGTTCCATAAGACCGGTTCCCGGAATCTGATATCCTTTTCCTGCAGCCGTCCCTCCGGCTCTTCTTGCTAAATGGCCATGCACCCCACAGCCCGGATTGGAGTGAACGACCGGAATCAGGTCATGTACCGCCTCCGCCGTCTGCAGCGCCCCATGCAGGGCACATCCGTTTCTTGGAATTTCCAACGTATTGGACATAATCAGCCAACCTCCTTCTTGACATACCAGTGACTGCTCTTTTTCAGCCACCCGGCCTTATATGATATTTCTCCGCCCGCCGGTGTATAGCATTCCTTTTGAAGCTCTGCCCTCTTGATACAGGAAAGCACCTGCCGGATTCCTGCATATCCAAAATACGATGTTTCGCTCAGATCGATGGGAACAGCTCCCTGCAGCAGGGCAAAGGAAGTTTCCCCAAAAGTACTAACAACATAATCCGCCGGTTTTTTGGACAACACATTGGCTTTTTCAAACAACTGTCCACAGGAAACAATGACCGGTATCGTTTTTGAAACAGATTCCAGATGTAAAAATGCCTCACGATCCTCCACATCAATATAAGGGATGCCAATTCCGGAAAGTTCCCCTCCGAGTTCCTGCAAAAAGGTATTGAATCTTGGGATTTCATATGGGGATGCTTCTACGAAAATCTTCTTTCCCTGAAGCGGTTTTTGAAAGACTTCTCCTGCGAGCTGCTTCTCCTTTTGGCGGATCAGTTCCTCTGCCTGCTCTTCCTTCTGATACAGCTTTGCGATCTGCCGGAGAAAATGTCTGGTTCCGCGAAGCCCGATCGGCGGTTTGGTCACAAGGTACGGTACCTGATAGAGTTCTTCCAGCTTAGCCGCAAAATACTCTCCCTCGTCCCGATTCAGAACAATACTTGCTTTTCCCCTGACTGACTTTTTGATTTCTTCAATGCTTTGTCCGTTCGGAAGAAACCGGTAAGGAATCTCAAGCGCATCCAACAAATCCGCCACTGCCTCCCGGTTCTCTTTCCTTTCTGAGACAGAGATGATGTTTAAGACCTCATCCGGACTTTCTTTTTCCGCGTTTTGTCCGATCACATAATAGAGCAGGCTGTGAAGAACCAGATCATATCCTGTCAGAAAGGTCTTGGTCTTAAATCCATCTGTATTTACCGGAACGATTTTTGCGTCGATTTCTTCAAAATCATACAGCATGGAATTGACATCATCGTTATTGATTGCGACCACCGGGGTCCCAACAATAAAGATCACCTTCGGGCTGCGCTCCTCATAGGCCCGGTGAATCGCTTCCCGAAGCTTTTCCTCTCCACCAAGGATCGTGTCCCGTTCACAAAGGTTCGTGGAATAGATCGGGTTTTGATGTTCCCGGTAAAACGAAAGTCCGGAGGCCGCGCATCCTGCGACCCCATGAACAATGACCGCTGCCTCTGAAATGGAGCTTAGGACGCGGATGGCGGCGATGACCTCATCCTCGTTAATCTGAGTCAGGGTCCGTACCCGCTGTCTGATCTGCTCACCGTCTGTATCATTTAACAGCGTTTCCAAGGTTCCATTGTAATGACTAATCGTCCGGAGCCTTTTTTCTCTCGTGATCATTTTTCGTTCCAACCCATTTCCCATGGACTACATCACCTCTCTCCCATCCACGACGCCTGCCTGCAAGTTATAAATCTTATCTCCCCACTCTCTTGCCCAGTCTCTTAAATCTGCAGATCCCAAAGGATTCGGCACGACAAGCTCATCATTTTCCGCAATGTGCTTTGCCAGCCTGCGATAGATGTCTGCCTGCTCTGACTCTGGATTTGCTTCGATGACTGTCTTTCCATACAATTCACTCTGCTGTACCACAAGGGAGCGATCAACATATCCCGCCACGGTCGTTCCGGTCTTTTTCGTAAAATCATCTATGATCGACCGGGAATAGCCTGCGGTAATGCTATTCGCAATGACGCCCCCAAGCTTTGCTCCGCCGGTCGGGGCATATTTGTTGATTGCCTTGAAGAGATTATTGGCTGCGTAAATCGCCATAAAATCTGATGAACTAACGACGTAAGCCCGATCGGTGATTCCATCCCGGATTGGAACGGCAAATCCACCGCAGACGACATCTCCCAACACATCATACAATACATAGTCCGGCTGAAATTCTTCAAACAGATTCAGCTCCTGCAGTAAGCTGACAGCCGCATTGATTCCACGCCCGGCGCAGCCTACTCCCGGAACCGGACCACCCGATTCGATACATAATACTCCATGGAATCCGGAAACAGAAATATCTTCAATATGAATCTGATTTCCCTCTCTTAAGCTATCCAGAACGGTCGGCAGATAATTGTTTCCCCTGAGCGTATTGGTGGAATCGCTTTTTGGATCGCATCCGATCTGGATCACCTTATATCCCGCTTCCGCCAAGGCGGCGCTGATATTCGATGTTGTAGTCGATTTCCCGATTCCTCCCTTTCCATAGATTGCAATATGTTTTCCTATTTTTTCCGGCATTTTTTCTCTCATCCTTTCGATTGATTCTCTCTGTTTATAGTAGTGCTTTGATTTTTTCCACTTGATCTAAATGTTCCCACGGAAGATCGATATCTGTTCTTCCAAAATGTCCATAGGCAGCTGTCTGCTGATAGATCGGGCGTTTTAAATCTAATGCTTCAATGATGGCTGCCGGTCTCAGATCAAAGATCTGATGGATGATCTCCACAATCTTTCCATCCGGAATCTTCCCTGTGCCAAAGGTGTCCACTGCGATAGATACCGGCTTTGCTACGCCAATGGCATAGGCCAGCTCCACCTCCAGCTTTTCTGCCACTCCGGCTGCAACCAGGTTCTTTGCGACCCAGCGCGCGGCGTAGGCAGCAGAACGATCTACCTTTGTTGGATCCTTTCCTGAGAAAGCTCCGCCGCCATGGCGTCCGGTTCCCCCATAGGTATCGACAATGATTTTCCTTCCGGTCAATCCGGCATCTCCCTGTGGTCCTCCGATGACGAAGCGTCCTGTCGGATTGATATAATAAATGGTCTCATCATCCAAAAGCTCTTTTGGAATCACCGGCTTGATGACCTCTTTGATCACGTCCTTCCGAATCTGTTCCAGCGTAACATCCTCCGCATGCTGTGTGGAAATGACGATCGTATGGATTCTCTTTACCCGATTGTTTTCATCAAATTCGACCGTCACCTGACTTTTTCCATCCGGTCTTAAATAAGGAAGGATTCCCTCTTTTCTGACTCTGGTCAATTGTCTGGTCAGCCGGTGGGCATAAGAAATCGCTGGTGGGAGATATTCCGGTGTCTCTCTTGTCGCATAACCGAAAATGATTCCCTGGTCTCCGGCTCCGGTTCCAAAATCCTCTGTTTCGCCTTCCTGCTTGGATTCAAAGGCTTTATCCACTCCCAGGGCGATGTCCGCGGACTGTTCATCAATCGAGGTCAGCACAGCAATGGAATCTGCGTTATAACCATCTACATTGTTCTCATATCCGATTCTCCGGATCGTATCCCTGGCCACCTTTGCGATATCCACATAGGCTTTGGTCGAGATTTCTCCCACGATCAGGGCAAGTCCTGTCGCCACGGTCGTTTCTGCTGCGACTCTGGAATCCGGATCCTGCTCGATCAGGGCGTCTAAGATCGCATCGGAAATCTGATCTGCAATTTTGTCCGGATGACCTTCTGTTACTGATTCTGATGTAAATAATCTGCTCATAATTTTTTCCTCCTCTATAAAAACAATTTATATCTGACCTATTCTGTCGGACTCCGTGTCCGTCTAGGAATCATCATTTCATACCGTTTATGAAACCCGGCAATGGATTTCGTTAACGGCTATAATTCTTAACTCTCTGGGCTCCATTGTTGATGTCGATGGTCTCCCCATTGACATAGACCGGTACATCCGTTGCCAGCCAATAAATGACCTCAGCCACTTCTTCCGGCTCTGCCACCCGGTTTAAATAGGTACGGGATTTCACCTGTTCAAACCGCTCCGGGATATTGGTATTGTGAATCATTTCCGTCTCCACAGGTCCCGGAGCCACGGCGTTGACCAATACGCCGTCCTTTCCTACGATGGCCGCAAAGCTCTTTGTCACATTGACCAATCCTGCTTTTGTGATTCCATACCAGATATCGGTATGTCCGACCTCTGCCGCCTGGGACGCGACATTGACGATTTTTCCTTCTTTTCTCTCAAGAAAATCTGGAAGAAACGCATTGATCAATGCGATCGGGGCTTTCAGATTGACATTGAGAATCCGGTTGACTTCTTCCTGAGGATAATCATAATAAGGACGCTGGCGATCGATTCCTGCATTGTTGATCAGAATATCGATTTTTCCGATCTCTTTTGCCAGTGCCGGAATTTTTTCCACTTCATTCAAGTCGAATGTTATGGTTTTGACCTCAGGAACGGTAAAATGATCAAAGTTCCTTCCAATTACAATGACTTCAAATCCGTTTGCTTTGAATTTTTTTGTCAATGCCAATCCAATCCCCTTGTTTCCTCCGGTAATCAATACTCTCTTTCCCATAAGCTGATTGCCTCCTTTTTTATTTTACTGCATCGTTGAATGAGTTATTGGTGTGCTCTGAAACGTTTACCTCTGTTTTGATCAGTCCCTGTTCATACAGGAAGTCTGCGGTTCCCTGCAGATCTTCCACATCCACATCTTCGATTGCGATCGGGAACTGGGCGTCCACTAAGGCAGCCTTTAACAGTTCCTCGGTCAATCCGTATTTATCCGCATAATCCTTCGCGTACTGATCTAAATTATCCTTTACTTCTTTTGCGCCCCGGGCATACTGTTCCATAACGATACGGACAATGTCCGGATTTTCTGCCAGGTAATCATCCTGGGCAAAAATCGTATTTTCTGCCAGAAAGACTCCGCCGGAGCCATCAGCTAAAACCTTCCCCACTCCCTCATTTTCAATCTGGGCGATCATTGGCTGCCATGTCGCAATAGCATCGACCTGACCAGTCGCTAATGCTTCTAACTGCTCTCCTGTCGCAAGATTCAACTGTTCGACGTCATCCAAGGTCAATCCTTCTTCCTTCAAAAGATTGTATAACAGATTCTGTACGATGGAACCAACGACCAGACCAATCTTCTTTCCTTTTAAGTCTGCCACAGACTTGATGTCTGAATCTGGCGGAACCAAAATAGCTTCAGTTTTTTCTCCATTCTCAGAAATCCCGATAAAGGTACGCTTCTGTCCTGCTGCCAATCCTCCGATCGACGGCACATTTCCCATAACACCGATATCCTGCTGCCCTGCTGCAAAGGACTCATTTTCCGGCGGTCCGGATTCAAATTCGGTAAAGGTGACCTTGACGTTCTCGTACCCGGCTTCCTTTAACGCCTCCTCCAGCCACCCTTTCTCATTGGTGAGCCATAACGGAAGATATGCCGGTACCGGCTGGGTTGCAATGCGAAGCTCTGTCGCCTGATTCAAATCCCCCTCTTGTTCTGAAGAAGAATCGGCAGCTGCCGTTGTATCTTTTACCGAATCCGATGCCGTTGATGATTCCGTACTTCCTCCGCATCCTGTCGCTGCGGTCAGGACAGCCGCCAGCGTAAGCATTGCTGTGAATTGTTTCCATTTCTTTGTCATGTTTGGTAATAATTTTTTCATTGCTTTTTCTCCTCTCATTCTTAAATGTTATAATCTTCCTGAATATCCGGTGTTTCAAAAAAGTAGCTGCTGATTCGTTTTCTCAGTTCTACAAAATGATATTCATTCCGGTTCCTTGGTCTTGGCAGATTTACTGATACGATTTCCCGGATCGTTCCCGGACGGTTCGTCATCACAATGACCCGGTCTGCTAAATATACCGCTTCCTCGATATCATGTGTCACCATGATCATGGTGCTGCCCTCCCGGTTCTTGATTTTGATCAATTCATTTTGAAGCTGAATCTTTGTGAAAGCATCCAGGGCTCCGAACGGTTCATCCAGCAAAAGAAGGGGCGGATTGTTGACCAGTGCTCTTGCAATATTGGCTCTTTGCGCCATTCCTCCGGACAGCTCTTTTGGCTTCGCCTGTTCAAATCCTGCCAGCCCGACCAGTTCGATGCTCTGTCTCGCCTTTGCCTCTTTTTCTGCCCGGCTTCCTTCATCCAAAGCAAAACACACATTATCCAGAACCGACAGCCAGGGGAACAAACGATGCTCTTGAAATACCAGCCCTCGTTTTTTACTGGTCTTTTTCACCACCTCCCGATCTACTGTAATTTCACCCTCATGCTCACAATCCAGACCAGCGATAGCCCTAAGCAGGGTGCTTTTTCCACATCCGCTTCCACCGACGATGCAGATGAACTCCCCTTTTTGGACCTTTACATTGATTTCCTGTAAGACCTCTAATTCATTTTCTTCTCCCCTAAAAAAGGTTTTGCTGACATGATCTGCGATAATATAATTCTTTTCCAGTATGTCCTCTTGAAATGCTCCTGTATGATCTGTGCCTGACATCTGACCACCTCCCTTCTTTCTTTATCTTTCATCCTTTCATCCTTGATCAACTGTCCAGGACAGAACTCTCTTTTCCACTGCTTTTAAGATCACATCCATCACCTTCCCTATGACCCCAATGGAAAGCATTCCCACAATCACGACATCCATTAATCCATAATTTCTCGCATTGGAAATCATGTAACCGATTCCGCTCGTTGAAGCGACCAGCTCTGCCGCGACCACACAGGTCCAGCAGGAGCCTAAGCTTACCCGAAGTCCCGTAAAAATACTTGGAAATGCTGCAGGTATGACCAGTTCCAAAATGTACTTCCTTTTCGGCGTCTCCATCACGGAAGCCACTTCCAAAAGCTTTTTGTCCGTGTATCGAATCCCATCAATGACATTGATCAGATTGGTAAAAAAGCCTCCCAAAAATATCAGGAACACCTTGGAGCCTTCCCCGATTCCAAACCAGAGAATCACCAGAGGAATCCATGCGATTGGTGGAATCGGCCGCAGGATCTGAATGATCAGGTTGCTCAGACGCTGCATATGCGGGGAAAGTCCGATGATGATTCCCAGTCCCACTCCAAGGACTACGGATAAGAAATATCCCTTGAGCACCCGAATCAAACTGATTCCCAGAGAAGACAGGAGCGATCCATCGAGCAGCATTTCCGTAAAGCTGTGAAAGACGCTTCTTGGCGGCGGAAGGACGATGGGGTTTAACCTTCCGCTTCCGGAAGCGATGATCCACGCCGCCAGAAGAATCAGGATGGGAAGCAATCCCTCCAGAAATGACCCCAAGGCTGTTTCAAAAAATTTCTTTGACCTTTTATTCGAGGAAGTCATTTACATCCACCCCCTCAGAAAGACGGAGCAGGTCGTGGATGACCAGATCCGGTTCTGCGGTTGCATTCCGAAGCTGTTCCCATGTCACACCATATTTTTGGTAGATTGCATGTACCCGCTCAAAAACCTCCCAATGCCATTCCGGATCCGGTGTACGGTGCCCTTCCAGTGCGGAACCATAATTGACATACCACTGACTCGGCAAAGCGATCACGCCCTTGGAAACCAGTATTTCCATTCCTTCTAACAAGGATTCCTTTGGCTCAATTCCGGAAACAAAGGTGGAACGAACCTTGAATTTTCCAAAGACCTCGACCTCATGCTTTAAGGTCTCCAACCAGTTCTTCTGACCTCCGCAGAGCTCGGATTTGCCCGGGCAGATGACCTCGAACAATTTGCTGTTCCAAATTTCCATATTCGTTGCGATGGTAGAAAATCCTGCTTCCTTGTATAGGTCGATGCTGTTTAGATCATTGGGTGCTCCCACACAGGCTGTTCCGTTGAAGCTCTCCTGTCCCGTATGCTCCTGTATCGCCTCGGCGATATCGACATAATAGTCTACCTCACGCCGCTCCGGAACAAAGCCGCCGCTGACCGTCAAATGACTGTATTTATTTTTGTAGCACTCTGCCACCGTCTCTCCAATCTGGTTCGCATTTTTCCATTGGATGTTCTGCTCTTCTCCATACAGTGCCTTGGTCGCGTTGATGTTGCAGAACAGGCAATCCTTTCCTTTATCCTTTAAGCAGCATTCGTTGCTGTAGACAATGAACAGATTTCCATATCCATAATCCTGTGCGATGGTTCTCATATCTGCCCCATCCGAGGTCTGCTTTGCGTAATATCCCGGGCGCTTTGCAAAGGAAACATCCTCGACAACGACTTCCTTTCCTTTGACGATGAAGAAGCGATCTCCTTCCCGTTCTAAGTGAAACGGACTTTGATTGTTCCAGCGGATATGTACCCGGTATCCTCCGACCGGAAGATAAAAGATGGCAGGAAATTCAATCTCCTTATGTGCGTGCCGGTCACAGGTAAATAATGCGTTGACGTTTTCTCCTAATGTTTTTGAAATACCGGCTCCCTGAAAGATATTCTCATCAAAGGATAATCCCTCGACTTGGATTTCATTTTTTAGATAGATCGAATCGAGCAGCTGCTCTTTTGCGTATGCCATGATTGATTCCTTCCTTTCATTTTGTTCTTGCTTTTTTTCTTGTTTTTTTGTTCTTGCTTTTTTTATTCTTGTTTCTTGTTCTTGTTCCGGCTTCTCTTTTGTCTCTTGAATTGGATAGATGCATCATAACCTAGTTTTCCTAGTGATTCAATCGAAAATACTGAAAACGTTATCATGAACCCTCCTTTTTTCCACCAAAAAAGAGCCGTTCTCTTCCCTTGAACAGCTCTCTTTTTTTTCATTATCTTGTTTTCGTGAAATCGTTCTCTCTCCCATATTTCCGAATCATTTTGCTTCTGAACCACACCTTCTTGCTGAGAATATCTTTCATTTTTTACGATTCCTTAAATACAATAATCGCTCCAGATACTCTCTGATACATTCTGGCAGCTTTCCCGAATGATCAGCCGGCTCTCCATCTCCAGCCTTACCACCGTCTGATGTCCTCCATGGATCCGATCCAGCAGGAGACGGACGACGAACCGTCCCATTTCGTCCCGGGGAACCCGTACCGTTGTCAGCATCGGCTTGGAATACTGTGCCTCTTCAATATCATCACTGGATATGATCGACGGCCGCGGATAGTGGTTTTTATATTTGGAAAGACATTTCAGCATTCCCAGCGCAGTAATATCATTGGCGCAGTAAATCCCGGTCGGTCCATCCGGCAGCTGCAAAAGTCTTTGCATACTGTCGTACCCGTCTGCCTCCCTCTGCCTTGTGGCGATGACATACTCCGGCATGGGATCTAGGTCATGCTTTTTTAGAGCCTCCAAATATCCGGAATAACGGATTTCTCCCTTACATTCCCCCACATATCCAATCTTTCTGTGTCCTAAAGTATACAAATAATCCACTGCCTTGGACGCGATCTTTTTTCCGTCGCACAGAACCTCATCTACCGCATAGTTCGAGGAATTGCGGTTCACGGTCACGACATGCTTAAATACCTTGCAAAATTTTTCTATGGCCTTTCGATTGCATTGTCCCACAATGATCAGTCCATCCGCCTTTCCTTCGGATTCCTGATACATTTCAGAAATGACCCGGTCAATATTTTCTGTTTCACAGCGGGCATTGTTGGAAAACAATGAACGGTACCAGAGATTGGAAAGAATGCAGCTGCTCCTATGGATTTCTGTTTCGATCACATGTAGGATTTCCGCAAAAAAGGGATCCGTTTTGCTGGTATCGCTCCTCGTCATTAAGACATTGATATAACAAATCTTATGTTCTGCCTCTCTGACTCCCATTTTTAAATTTCTCGCCGCTGTATTGGGGGTGTAATTCATTTCAATGGCCGCCTTCCAGATTTTGTCCCGAAGTCCCGGCTTGGAACAATGATAATCCGGATGATTCAACACTCTGGACACAGTTGCCGGGGAAGCCCCGACCTGCTCTGCTATTTTTTTAATTGACATCGCCATTCATCCTCATTTCTTTCAAAACCTCGCCTGCCGCGCAGGCTGTCAAATGCAGCTCCTCTTTTGTATGCTCTGCCGACAGGAACATGGCTTCGAACTGTGACGGCGCAAGAAAAATTCCCCGTTCTAACATACCGTTGAAATATTTTGCGAACCTCCCGGTATCCGACGCCGCTGCTAAAGCATAATCAGTGACCGGAGCATGGGCAAAGAACACGGACAGCAAAGAACCGACCTGATTGACCTGTACCAGCTCTCCTAACCGGTTCTTTAATTCTCCCGCCAGATAGGCACCATTTTCTTCCAAACGCTCATAAAACCCCTTCTCTTTTTCCTCCATCAGGATCGAAAGGGTCTCGATTCCGGCCGCTACTGCTGCAGGATTGCCGGATAAAGTTCCTGCCTGATAGACCTTTCCTAAAGGCGCGATCTGCTCCATGATCTCTCTTCTTCCGCCATAGGCAGCCAAAGGAAGTCCGCCTCCCGCAATCTTCCCCAGGGTCGTAAGATCCGGCGTCACACCATAAAATTCCTGGGCTCCTCCAAGCGCTAAACGAAACCCGGTGATGACTTCATCAAAGATCAACAGGGCACCGCCGTCTCTTGTGATTTTCCTTAAGAATGCAAGGAACCCATCCTCCGGCAGTACCACTCCCATATTGGCTGCGACCGGTTCCACGATGACCGCTGCGATTTCCCCGGGATTTTCCTGAAATAGTTTTTCTACCGATTCGCGGTCATTGTACTTTGCCACCAGGGTATTTTTGACTTCTGCCGCTGTGATTCCCGCACTATCTGCCATGGACTGGGTCAGAACGCCGGAGCCTGCCTTGACGAGCATCCCATCGGAATGTCCATGATAACATCCTTCAAATTTTATGATCTTTTCTCTTCCAGTAAATCCTCTTGCCGCCCTTACGGCGCTCATTACCGCTTCGGTTCCGGAATTTACCAGCCGAAGCCGCTCCATTGATGGAACACAGGTCATAATCAGCTCTGCCAGGATCGCTTCCCGCTCCGTTGGAGCTCCAAAGCTTAGACCTCCTTCACATGCTGTCTGCACTGCCCTGACCACCCGTTCATTTGCATGTCCAAGGATCGCCGGACCATAGGAACAGACATAGTCAATATATTCCCTGCCATCAACATCATAGATCTTTGATCCCTTGGCATGATCGATGAACACCGGATTCCTTCCCACATGATAAAAGGAACGTACCGGACTGTTGACCCCGCCGGGCATCAGACGTTTGGATCGTTCATATAATCGTTTCGATCGACTCATGTTATTCTTCTCCTTTCTCTTCTCAGTTTCTTGGCCACTTCTCAGTCTCTTAACCACTTCGCTGCCTCGAGCGCATGATAGGTAATGATGATTTTTGCTCCTGCCCGCTTCATCGCGGTCAGATTTTCTAATACAATTCGTTTTTCATCAATCCATCCCTGCATGGCTGCAGCCTTGATCATGGCGTACTCTCCGCTTACATGATATACTGCCAGCGGAACATTGGTCCGAAGGGACATCTCCTTTACCACGTCCAGATATGCCAGACCCGGTTTTACCATGACGATGTCTGCTCCCTCTTCAATATCTGCCTCACACTCTCTGATGGCCTCTTTCCCATTTGCCGGATCCATCTGATAGGTCTTTCGGTCGCCAAAGGCCGGTGCGGAATGTGCCGCTTCCCGAAACGGTCCATAATAGGCAGAAGCAAACTTTGCGCTGTAGGAAAGAATCAGTTTCTCCTCCATCCCATGTCCATCCAGAGCCTTCCGAAGATACGCCACCCTTCCATCCATCATATCGGAAGGCGCAATGATATCCGCTCCCGCCTCTGCAACGCTGACTGCCATTCTCGCCAGATACTCCAGAGTCTTGTCATTTAAAATCTTGTGTCCACAGACAATTCCACAATGGCCATGGGAGGTATATTCACAGAGACAGACATCCGCAATGACCAATAGCTTTGGCATCCTCTGCTTGATCATCCGGATTGCTCTTTGGGTAATTCCCTGCCCATTATAAGCTTCACTCCCCCACTCATCCTTTTGTTTCGGAATCCCAAACAATAAAATAGCCGGAATTCCCGCCTCTTCGATCCGGGAAAGCTCCTCCGGAAGACGGTCTAAGGACCATTGATAAATCCCCGGCATGGAAGCCACCTCTGACTTTATGTCTTCTCCCTCAGCCACAAAAAGAGGATACACCAGATCCTCCACCTGAACGGTCGTTTCTCTGACCAGTTTTCTCATTGTTTCATTCACACGCAATCTTCTCATTCGAACCATATGAAACCCTCCTATCATTTAGTTATACTCATGAATGAAATGGCCTGCCATTTTGTTCATGAGCCGCGCCGGATTTTGGTCGCTGAAAGCGACATTTTCCTTACAAAATCCGTGCGCATCGTTTTATACCGTTAGCGAAAACCGGCAACGGTTTTCGTTCACGAGTATATACTCGTGAACGAAATGGTCTGCCGTTTTAATTCTGCCGCAATCCCGCCTGCCTCATGGACCGCGGAAACTCCATCCGGACTTCTTCCATACTCTTTTAGCTTTTCTGCTGTCATCTCGCCGATACAGATCATGCAGATGTCCTTTGGCAGGTTCTGTTTTCTTCTCTTTTGCTCTTCAAAAAAGGCCTCGACTCCGGAAGCACTGGCAAAGATCAAATGCGTCAGTTCCGGCACTCTTTGGAAATGAGAGGTCGGCCTGCCCTCTACATCATAGACCGGCAGCATTTCATATTCACATGACAGTGCGCGCAGCTCTTTTTCCCAGCGCTCCATCCCTCTTTTTGCCCTTGGAACCAATAGCCGGTCTCCTTCCTTGATCTGATCTTTCACTTCCTTGAAAAACCCTTTCACTGAAGCATCCTCCGGGATAAAATCCGCTTCAAATCCATGTTTTCGCAATTCTTCTCCGGTCGCATTCCCGATCACAGCAAATTTTAGGCCTGCGAAGCTTCGATGATCGATATGCTTTTCCTCCGCCAGAGTAAAAAAAAGCCTGACTGCATTCTGACTGGTAAAAATCACCCATGAGAACGCTGACAGGTTCTGTTCCTCCTTTGTTCTTTGTAATATTTCAGAAAGTCTATTTCTTTGCTCTTTCTCCCAGATTACCTCCATCCTACATACACAGACAGAACCAATCTTCTCCTGTAAAAGCTCTTGTTTCATCCGCCATTCAAACTCTTTTGTCCCGACGATTCCCACACGAAGAGATGTCGTTTTTCCACTCTGATAACACTTTTTCGCATTCTCCCCTATGACAATGACCGCCGGTGAACGCATCCCCTCCATCTTCACCCGCTGTGAAATATCAAGCAGCGTTCCCCTGACCTGTTTTTCATACAACGTCGTCCCTTCGCTGATCACTGCCACAGGCGTATCCTTTGGCATTCCTTCTTTCATCAGGCGCTCAGTGATTCTTTCTACTGCCCCCAGTCCCATAAGAAATACCAGGGTATCCTTCTCCCTTGCCAGCTGCCGAAACATAAGATACTCCAAGGAATCCGGCTCTTCTCCTGTGGAAGGATTGGTTTTCCCGATGTGTCCCGTCAGCACATGAAATCCTCTTGAGACTGCCCGGTGCGTCACAGGTATTCCTGCGCATTCCGGTACGGCAACTGCTGATGTGATGCCCGGAATGACCTCAAATTCAATGCCGTTTTTCTGGAGGACCTCGATTTCTTCTCCGCCCCGTCCGAATACGAAGGGATCTCCACCCTTTAACCGAACGACCCTTTCATGCTTTTTCGCGCAATCTACCAAGATCTGATTGATTTCCTCCTGGCTTTTCTCGTGCTTTCCTGCTCTTTTTCCTACATAGATCTTTTGACAATCCGGTAAAACCAGTTCTAAAAGCTCCTCTCCAGCAAGCCTGTCATAGACCACACAGCTGCAGGTCTTTAAGCAGTCATAGCCCTTTTTGGTAATCAATCCCGCATCTCCCGGTCCGGCGCCCACTAAAAAGACCTTTCCCGGTATTTTCTCCATTGCTTTTTCTCCTTATCATTTTTCTGTCTGTTACTATTCACAGCTCCGCTGTTCATAGCAACAAAATGCACACAACCAGACCGTGCTACTTTCTCTTAAGAGCTATAGCAGAAATCCAGCCACTTTCTTCGCAAGCTCCTCCCATCGTTCTTCTGTATCCTCCTGCTGTATCCGGATCAGTTCTTCCCCCTGCGCTTTTAATGCCGTCATCCGGATTCTTCCCTGCGCTGCCTTTGCCCTGACTGCAATCGGTTCATGACATCCGGCATCTAAAAGCTTTAGCACCTGCTGTTCGGCTCTCAGCTCCAAAAATGTACTCTCATCCCGGATAGCCTCTGCCATTTTTGCAGCTTCGCCATCCTTCCGCGTTTCCAGGGCTATGATGGCCTGGCCTCCTGCCGGAAGAATCTCTTCCTCAGAAAAGACGTGATATTGAAATTCTTTAAGACCGAACATGTTTAAACGCTGCAGTCCGCAGACGGCCAGCATGACTCCGTCATATTCTCCGGATCTTAATTTTTCAAGGCGCGTCGGAACATTTCCCCGAATGCTCACGCACCGGATCTGTGCATAGTTTTTTTCCAGCTGGCAGCTCCTCCTCGGACTGTCCGTCCCGATTCTCATGATCTCGTCGGTCTCCTGTAACGGCGATACAGATCCTTTCCTGTAAACCAGAACATCCCTGACATCCCCCCGCTTTAGAACTCCGGAAAGGCAAAGACCCAAGGGCGGGGAAACAGACAGATCCTTGGCACTGTGAACCGCCAGATCGATTTCTCCCAACAACAGTGCCTGCTCCAGCTCCTTAGAAAAAACCCCGGTCTGACCAAACTGAAACAGTGGAGTCTTCCGATCCAGATCTGCCTGTGTTTCTATCCTACGTCGTTCTATCTTCAGATCAGGAAATTTTACTTTCAATGCCTGCTCCGCCAGTTCCGTCTGTATGATGGCCAGCCTGCTGCTCCTTGTTCCGATTCTGATTCTTTTCTTTTCCATGGCTGCTCCCTTCTGAAACTTCCTCTAATGGTTTTGTAACAGTTCAGCCCTAAGGGTGAACTGTTACATAGTTTTCTTTTACGGCAGCGGTTTGTTACTATTCACAGCCACTATCCCGCAAGGTATTTTCAAGCGCATTTTGCTTGAAAATCCGGGGCATCAGTGCGCCAAATACGAC
>CADBUD010000262.1 GCA_902797785.1 uncultured Lachnospiraceae bacterium | reverse complement strand
GGAAAACGAAGATCACTGCAACATATGGAAAGAAAAAATATGTCTGTAAATTGACGGTGACAGAAAAGAGTACTGCGACAGAAAAACCGAAAGAAACATCGGATGCAGAAAAAGAACTGGTGCAGACGGAGGAACCGAAAGAAACACCGAGTGCAGCAAACGAACCGGTGCAGACGGAGGAACCGAAAGAAACACCGAGTGCAGCAAACGAACCGGTGCAGACGGAGGAACCGAAGGAAACACCGGATGCAGCAAAAGAACCGGTACAGACAGAAGAGTCGCAAGAAGAAGGTGAGTGCATGATGAAAATGAAGATTGATGATGTTGAAGTTTCGGTAGCATGGGAAGACAATGAATCCGTAAGAGAGCTGAAAAAAATAGCAGAAAATGAGGAACTCAAAATATTTATGTCCATGTATGGCGGTTTTGAACAGGTGGGAGCACTTGGAACGAGCATCAGCAGACAGGATGTGCAGATGCGGACGGAACCCGGTGATATTGTACTGTATTCCGGAAATCAGATGGTAGTATTTTATGGCTCGAATACATGGGCATATACAAGACTTGGAAGGATTCAGGGCTTGACAGGCGAAGAACTTAAAAATCTACTGGGAACTGGAAATGTAACGATAACAATTTATTAAGGAAATCGTAGGGAAAAACAATTGAAACGGATAAATAATATAGAGAAAATGGAGGAAACGTTATGTTAGGAAATTTTAGTTATCACAATGCGACAAAACTGTATTTTGGGGAGGATTCCTTGAATTATCTGAAGGAGGAGCTTCCAAAGTATGGGAAGAATGTACAGTTGATCTATGGAGGGGGTTCCATTAAGAAAAATGGTATCTATGATGAGATCATAGGAATCCTAAAGGAGAATGGAAAAGAAATTTTTGAAGATGCAGGAGTCATGCCGAACCCAACCGTGGAAAAACTGCGTGAGGGAGTGAAGATGGCAAGAGAGAATAAAATCGATCTGTTGCTTGCGGTAGGCGGCGGTTCCTGCTGTGACTATGCAAAAGCCGTGTCCGTATCGGTAAATTGTGAGGAAGATCCTTGGGAAAAATACTATCTTCGGTTTGAAGAACCAGAGTGCGAGATTGTTCCGGTCGGATGCGTCCTTACGATGGCAGGAACTGGTTCTGAGATGAATGCTGGAGCGGTCATAACGAATCATGAGAGCAAATTAAAGATCGGCCATGTATTTGGAGACGAGGTGATGCCAAAATTTTCTATTCTGAATCCGAAGTATACATTTTCCCTTCCGAAAAAACAGATGATTGCCGGCATCTATGATATTTTCAATCATATTTGTGAGCAGTATTTTTCAGGGGAGGATGACAATACCAGCGACTATATTGCAGAGGCGTTAATGAAGTCGGTGGTACACAGTTCCCTGATCGCCCTTGAGAATCCGGAAGATTATGAGGCACGTTCCAATATCATGTGGTCGGCAACATGGGCATTAAATACTTTGATTTCCAGAGGAAAATCGACGGACTGGATGGTGCATATGATCGGGCAGTCTGTGGGTGCTTATACAGATGCGACACATGGCATGACGCTGGCCGCAGTTTCCTTGCCGTATTATCGCTTTATTATGCCGTATGGTCTGAAGAAGTTTAAGAGATTTGCGGAGGAGGTATGGGGAATCCATGCGGAGAATAAATCAAATCAGGAAGTGGCAGAGGAAGGACTTCTCGCAATGGAAAACTGGATGAAAAGATTAGGACTTACCCTTAAAATCAGTGAACTTGGCGTAACAGAGGACATGATAGAGGGCATAGCGGATGGCACGATTCTTTTGGAGGGCGGATATAAGGTCTTGACCCGTGAGGAAGTAGTGGAAATTCTTCGGGAAAGTATGTAGGGATAAAGCTTTTGCCATGTATGGGTGCAGATTCACAATAGACAGCATCGGTTCGATTATCGAGGTAAAAGAACTGAGAGACATAAACGAATCTAACGAAATGAAATTATATTTAGAAAACGAAAAAATTCAGATGCCGGTTCATTTTTTGCAGGAATCAGGAAAAGGTTTTTTTGTAAAACGAGAAGGAGCTGTGTTGGCATTATGTGAGGATTTAAAAGAAATTGTGAGGGATAAGAGTTTTAGGATTCATTTTAAAGATGTTATTGATTTTCGGACTATGGACTATTATAAGAGAAGATATGATAAGCTATAGTAACAAGCTTGAATTCTAAAGATGATTTTACATCTTCTCCATACGCGAAATCACGAGCAAAAGCAGCCAAAGTGACACCATCATCATAACCGCCTCAGTAACAGGCTGGGCACAAAGCATTCCTCCAAAGGAAAAGAACCGATTCAAAAGCAGAAGAAGAGGAATGTACAATCCGACCTGCCGCACCAGCGTGATACAAAAGGCATACTGTGGCTTACCCATTGCCTGAAACGACATTCTGCACATAGATACCGTTCCAACGAATGGCAGAATGAACATCAGCCGACGCAGGACATGAGTTCCGATCGATATCACTTTGGCTGATTCTGTAAAGATTCCAATTAGAGCAGGCGCCAATGAGCCATACAGAACCATAAGAACGAGCTCAGTAGCAGTGACCGTCATGACACCGGCCTTGAGAATTGCTTTCATGCGTTCAGAATTTTTCGCGCCATAGTTGTACCCCATAATAGGCTGGGTGCCGGAAGCGAAGCCCTGATAGACATAATTACCCAGCGATAATACCTTTTGAGCAATTCCCATGGCAGCGACGGTCAGTTCTCCATAGGTGACGGCAAGATTGTTGTTGACCATATAGGCAGCAGAGGTCAGCAGGGTCTCCAATGAGGCGGGAAGTCCGACCCGATAGATCTCGCCTAAAATTTCGGTCGTAGGAAGAATTTGACGAAGAGAGGGACGCAGAAGGGTCTTTTTGCGGAAATAATACCATAAAGAAACGAAAAATCCCACAGCATTTCCTAGAATCGTGGCGAGAGCTGCGCCTTTGATCTGCAGGTTCAATGAGAAAATAAAAAGCGGATCGAGGGCAGCGTTCAAAAGTGTTCCGATCAGCATTCCTGTCATGGAATAGCGGACGGAGCCTTCGCTTCTTAACAGTGCGCCGGAGGTATAGCTTCCCATGGTAAAGAGACTTCCAAGTAAAATGATCTGAACATATTGGTAAGTATAAAGATAGGTATTGTCCCTTGCACCGAGCAGCCGGATGATATCAGGAAGAAAGATCAGTCCTATGGAAGAAACGAAAAGGGCGTTTAGGAAGGTCAAAGAAAAAGCGGCAGTCAGGACACGCTCTGCATTTTCTTTCTCGCCGGAACCAAGACAACGGGCAATAAAAGATGATGCACCCGTTCCAATTATGTTGGAAATGGCAACAGTTATCATCATGACCGGATAAGCCAGATTTACGGCAGCTAATTGATAGTCATTGCCGGTCAGTCCGATGAAATAGGTATCCACCAGATTATATAGCACCATAAGGAACATTCCGGCGATCAGGGGGAGGCTCATTTTTAAAACAGCTTTGACGGGGGATTCTTTTCTTAAAGTATAGATTCGTTTATCTTCTTTATTTTCCATTTTTTTTCGTTCCTATCTTCGTATTTTATTAAGCGTTTGCATTTTTAGTTCCTGCTTTTCGCAGCATCATTATATCGGAGTAGAACTCTCCGCCCTGATCCGAGAACTTCGCCGTTCCACCATACTGCTCTGCTGTGGAGCGGATGGAGGAAAGCCCGAGACCACTTCCGTTCCGCTGGGTGGAAAGATAGTTCTCTCCGATCCTTCGTAATTTTCCGTGGAAGGGATTTGTCATGACGATACATAGAAAGGTATCTGCTTCCGTCGTAGTGATGGTGAGGTCAATATAACGTTTTTCCTCCGGAAGATTCCGGCAGGCCGCAATCGCGTTTTCCAGGAGGTTTCCGATGATGCTGCATAAGTCAGGATCCGGCAGATCCGTATCCTTTGGAAATGCAATATTCCAGTTTCGATCTGCTTTCAGGTCATTTGCCAATTCTGCATAGTAGTTTAAGAGCGCATTAACAGCATGGTTTTCACAAAAGGATATAAAGTCATTTTTGGGCATAGAATCTACATAATCTGTCAGAAACTTTCTTATGGCGGTATTGTCATCCTCTCTTGATAAGTTCTCTAAGGTCCGTATGGTCTGGCGGAAGTTATGGCGTTCTTCCGCTGTTGCTTCCATGTATTGCTGCTGTTTGATATATTGGGATTCACGCATTTCCAGAAGGCGGTTCTTTTCTGATGTTTCCATTTCCTTTATGATGCTGGTTACAATAAAATAAAAGATAACTGTCAAAAGGAGAAAGGTCGAGAGCATCATCGCAATGATTCCCCAGAAGGCAAGAAAAACTCTGTTGGTATAAAGCGTCTGGTAATCAAGTGGGCGGATCAGGACATTGACAAAAAGGAAGAGGGCCGACATTACGATGGTCATATACCATACACGGGGAAGGTTTAAGCGGTCAATGAGGAGACTGCCGTATTTGGTAAATGGCCTGGCGGCAATCAGGGAAAAAATGGTACATAGCAAGAGATAACATATGGATTTTGCCAGATTAAAAATAACTGCACCGGAATGGGGATGCAGGATGGCGTCAAATCCGTTCGCAAAGTTTGCACATAGAGCCATTAAGGCACAGACATAGATAAATACAGCAAGCGACTTGCTGATATGTACCGTCAGGTTCTTGTGGTAGAAGAAAAAGAATAGGAGAAGCATAGGAAACAAAAAGACATTGGGATCTATCAGAAAGCGACAGGTAAGGAAGGTAAGCACTGGCAGACTGAGGAAAAGAACCATTGTTATATGATAAAGGATTTTTTTTATAGGATATCTCAGCTGATTCTTCATCGGAAAAAAACAGAGAGCGGCAGCAGGAATAATGGTCATATAGGAGAGCAGTGTTTTCAAAATTTCATTTATGGGCATGGATTCGACCTCTTTCTTTCTGGCTTTTCCGGATTCGGTTAAAAATATAATTCTGCCATTTCTGTTCCGTCTCTTTTGTCTTTTTTGTATATACGGAATATTCCTGACCATTCTTTAAGATGCAGGTGCCGCTTTCAAAACGGATGATATAATCCATATTTACAAGGATTCCACGATTGATGGAAAGAAAACGATTATCGGTTTCTAATGTTTGGCATATGCCGGAAAATGTCATACGGATATGGAAGGTGTTTCCTGATCTGTCAGTAAGGTTGAGATAGTTTGTTTCGGCAGTGTTTATCGAGACAATGTCAGGAAAAGGAAGATGGTACTCTGTCCGTCCCTGAGAAAAGTGTAATATTTGAGAGTACAGGACGGTTTTTGTTTTTAAGAAATCATCCATGCACTTAAAGAGCCGTTCCCGCTCCGCCGGTTTTTCGATATAGTCAAAGGCATGAATAGAAAAGGCACTCCCCATATGCTCTTTGCTGGTGGTGAGGAAGATAATGGGCGTATCCGGGTCTGTTTTCCGCAGTTCTTCCGCCGCTTCGAGACCGGTCATGCCGTCCATATATATATCGAGAAAAATGAGCATATAAGTAAAAGGAGCATATTTTGAAAGCAAAGCTTCTCCCGTTGAAAACTCATAGAAAGAAAAATCTAAGGCGTTGAGGGCAGCATATTCTATAAGAAGTGTTTTTAGCGCTGTCCTTTCTTCTGCAAAATCATCTACGATAGCAATATTCATATCAAACTCCTTTCAGAGACAAGAATCCAATGCAAATAATAACATAAAATTAAGCTGGAGTCTAGCTTTTTGACACAGTTTCTGTCTTTTTAACACAGATAGATTGTGATTTTGAATAAAATTTGATAATCTGATATGTGATTTTTTTGATTTTGAAGGAGTCTGGTACTGTTCTGCGAACACGAAGTGTGAGTGGTTGACAGCACAGGCATCCTGCAGATAAAGCTCCACTGGAGCTTTATCTGCATACACCGTAGACAGAATAAGTCAGATATAAACTGACGTTTATAGAGGAGTATCATAGAATCAAAGAACGATAAGAAAGGAGGATCGAATGGCAGATTGGGTAATTGTAGTGGATGATGATGTGCAGAATCTAAAAATAGCAGGGCGTATACTTAGTCGCGCGCATCTACGGGTGACCGCCATGAGATCGGGAGAGGCATTGATCGATTATATCAGGGAAAACGAAGTGCCGGATCTGATCTTGCTTGATATAAAGATGCCGGGAATGGATGGGTTTGAGACACTTACTGAGCTTCGCAAATCAGAAAAAGGAAAGACCATTCCGGTCATTTTCCTGACGGCTGATGAAAAAGAAGAAACGGAGGTACGGGGACTTACTCTGGGAGCCATGGATTTTATCAAAAAGCCCTTTGTACCGGAAGTGCTGACCGTAAGGGTACGCCATATGATCGACCTCGACCATCTTCAAAGAAACCTTGAGGATGAGGTGGAGAAGAAAACGAAGGAAAATGAGAGACTTTTTATGCATGTCGTGTCATCTCTTGCATCGGCCATCGATGCAAAGGATACATATACCAATGGGCATTCCAGCCGTGTGGCGGAGTATTCAAAGGAGATCGCAAAACGGGCAGGCTATAGAGGAAAGAGATTGGAGGAGATTTATATGATGGGTCTTCTTCATGATGTCGGAAAGATCGGGATTCCGGATGCGGTGATCAACAAGCCGGCCAGACTGACGGATGAGGAATATGATATGATAAAGAATCATCCGGTTCTGGGAGCAAGGATTCTTGGAAATATAAAGGAAATGCCAAAGCTCGCCTATGGAGCCAGATGGCACCATGAGCGTTATGACGGGAAGGGATATCCGGACGGGCTTTTTGGTGAAGATATTCCTGAGGAGGCAAGGATCATTGCCGTGGCAGATTCCTATGATGCCATGACGAGTCATAGGAGCTATCGAAAACCGCTGTCTCAGGAATCCGTCAGGGAAGAAATAGAAAAGGGAAAGGGGACGCAGTTTGACCCTCGATTTGCCTCTATTATGCTGGAAATGATAGAAGAGGATGTGGAGTACGAGATGTGTGAGAAATAAGAAGCTGGTAGAAAGGATGAAAGATAAATCTTTCATATCTACCATTATGACGCAGTAAATGCGTCATGCTAAGGAAAGGATGAGAAGAAACAAAAACATGAAATTATCAAAACGTGAAACCCTGATACCGGCCAGGAACGTTCTTTCCTATCTGTTCCTGTTTCTGTTCATGATCGGTATTTTTTTGGGTCTGCTCGTTCTTGCTGCCAAAATTCCAAGGCAATGGATCGAAAAAAATGCAGAGCGTTCTGCGGAGTTTTTTTATCAGGAGGAGGAAATGTTTCCTCTTTTGCTGCCGCCTCTTTCGGGCAGCAGGATGGATCATTACGCAGATGTGATTCTCACGTCGATCGCCTATCAGCTTAAGGAAGACCATCCGTTTACTTCTGTGATGGAGGCTTCGTATTACTACCGGTCCGATCGGGAGGAAAACGAAAATTTTTATGAATCGGTACGGCAGGGATATTTGGCGAATCAACAATATCTAAGATATTGGCATGGATCTTTGGTCCTGCTTCGCCCTTTGTTGGTATTTTTTCCTATTCCAAAGATATATCATTTTCATGCCGTTGTTCTTTTTCTTTTGCTTTTGGGACTTTGTTTTCAGCTGATCAGGATGCGGGAGTTAACGGCACTGGGAGCTTTTCTTACCTCCTTTGTGTTCGTCTTTGGATGGCTGGTACCGTTTTCACTGGAATATACATGGGTCATGCTGTTGATGCTGATTTGTTCGAATCTGATGGTCTTTTATATTTCCCGGGGAAAAAAGGAAATCCCGTTCCGGTTGTTCTTTTTGGCGGGGATGATTACGAATTATTTGGATTTTCTGACGGCGGAGACGCTTACCTTGCTGGTACCGCTGCTGCTCTGGATGTATCTGGGCAGAAAAGAAGAAAGGTTTTCGTATCGGCAGCCGGCAAAAGCTGTGATTCTTTGGGGGATTGCCTATTGCCTGACTTGGATGGCAAAATGGGGGCTTGCCGCCCTGATTCTTCAGAAAAATATTCTCCCCTATATCAGCTCACATGTAGCAGAACGTATGGGAGGAGACTTGGGAATCGGGATGGGAAGGTATCTTTGGGGCGCCGTGATCAGAAATCTAAGATGTCTTCTTCCCTTTGCTTTTGGTGATTCCGGATATGTTGTCGGGATTCTTTTGTTTCTGGTGGGAAGCTATCTGATCTTTGTTTATCGGAAGGAAAAGGTGGAGGCGGAGCGAATCGTGGTCTATGCTGTTCTTGGAGGAATCCCATTCCTGCGGTATCTGGTTTTACACAATCATGCCTATCTGCATTGCTTTTTTACCTTTCGGGCACAGATGGCGGGGATCATGGCAGGAATATTCCTGTTGGCAGAATGGATCGATTGGAGGTGTCTGCTGTATGCGCATCAAAAGAAGAGAGCAGCTTGAGTTATCCATCATCATGCCTTGTCTGAATGAAGAAAAAAGTGTTCGATTCTGCATCCGGGAGGCACAGGAATTTTTTAAGAAGCATCGGATCCGAGGGGAAATCCTGATCGTGGATAATGGGAGCATAGATAATTCCGTGCAGGAGGCAAAAAGAACCGGAGCAAGGGTCGTTGTGGAAAAAAGAAGAGGGTACGGAAGGGCCCTCCGTCGGGGAATTTATGAATCATCAGGAAAATATCTGATTTTGGGAGACTGCGATACGACCTATGATTTCCAAAATCTTGAGTTGATGGTTGAAGCTTTGCGGGCGGGAAATGATATGGTGATCGGAGACCGGTTCGCAGGTGGAATAGAAAAGGGGGCAATGTCCTTTTCTCATAAACTGGGCGTGAGAGCCTTGTCTTTTTTGGGAAGATGCAGATATCATGTCAAGGTCAGGGATTTTCACAGTGGCCTTCGGGGAATTTCACGGGAAGCGGCACTTTTGCTCTGCCTGCGTACGGCGGGGATGGAATTTGCGACAGAAATGATCGCAGAGGGAGCGAGGAAGGGCTGTGTGATTGCACAGGTTCCGGTCCGGCTGCGAAACAGCAGAGTGGAGAGGATCTCCCATCTTCGGACATTAGAGGATGGGGTGCGGCATGTGTGGTATATGGTGAAAAACCGGTGTTAGGCTCGAAGGGAAAGGATAGAAAGGAGGAGGCTTGGATAGAAAGCGTTAGGAAAAAATAAAAAGATATCAAGAAAAGAGGAAGGATGAAAAAATGAAACAATCAATGATAAAGAAACGAAGAAAGCGCTTCTTAGCATTTTTGATGGCATGTTTAATGGCATTTGGAGGAAGCTTTCCAGGGGGAATGGCATATGCGGAAGAATACTTGATGGATATCAGTGGATATGAAATTAAGGAGTATAATGTATACGATTTCACAGATGAAAATTTTCCGAATCGCCTTGTTCCTGGAGACGTTATTACGATAGCTGGAGGCGCTACAAGTACATATGGCAAGAGACATTACATCAAATATTCATTTATATGGAATAATAAAACATATACAAAATATGATGAGTTTTTAGGTGATTCCTTTACTGTAGCGAATTATACGGCTTTAGATGATGCTTCCAATCTGGATTTGGGCGGGAATGCATTTCAATTCTGGAGTGTTGATGTGAAAAAAGTCAAAACGATGGAATCTGGCGATCAAAGAGCAATCGGGCTCGAATTGACCGGAGTTGCACCTGGATGCCAATTTCCTATTAAATACTATGATCCATTTGGCTATTACGATGAAATTGACCCGGGTACTGAGGAAAATCCTAATCCCGGGTTATATGACTATGGAGTCGGGGTAAAATCCTTTAAGCCGATTTCCAGAGAGGGAAGAGATTTTGTTGGCTGGTATGATGGAACGGGAGATTCGGCGTCGGAGGTGACAAGTATTTCTTCGGATGCCTTTGGAATGAAGATGCTTTATGTAAAAGCAACGCCCAAAATATATAATATCACTTACCTGAGTGGATTGGATAATTCGCCCCTGGAAAATCCAAATAATCCTTCTACCTATACATACGGTGATACAGTGACTTTCAATCCGCCTTCGACGCCGGGATATGAGTTTGAAAACTGGTACTGGTATAACGAGGCTAATGAGAAAGAACGGAAGGATGGTATTTATTATTGGGATGCCCCGGGAGATATTACATTATATGCTCAATTGAAAGCAGCAAGTTATAACATTACCTACAAGAGCAGTCTGGATGACTCTGAACTGACCGATACAGGAAATCCGTCCAGTTATACCACCGGAACCGGTGTGGCGTCTTTTGCTGCTGTAAGTCTGCCGAACTATGATTTTGAAGGCTGGTATGACCAAAAGACAGGTGGAAATAAAGTGTCTAAAATTGATAGCAGTGCTTATGGTGATAAGACATTATATGCTCATTTTCGGCCAAAGACCTATTCTATCACTTATAAGAGTGAAGGCGGGACGATGGAAACGAACGAGCCATCTGTCTATGACTATGGAACAGGGATTGACGGAATCAATGACAAATTTCCGGTTCCGGTCAAAAAGAACTATACGTTTACCGGATGGAGCATGGGAAGCACCGGTTCGGCTATTATTACACAGATTTCCGCAACAGCTACGGGGGATGTGATTCTTTATGCTAACTATACTCAAAAGGCAGTTCCGAATGTCGCAGCACCGATAGCGCTGCATCCGATCTATAATGGAAAGGAACAGAAGCTGGTTCTGCCGGGAAGTGTATCCGGAGGGACCATGCTCTATAGTAAAGAAGAGAATGGAACCTATCGTGAGGATATTCCGACAGAAACGGAATCCGGAGAATATCCGGTCTGGTATAAGGCAATGGAGAGCGAGACCTATCGGGATGTTGAACCGGCTCTTGTGACAGCCTCCATTTTAAGGGCAGATGCGCAGGCTGCTGTGGTCAGCGGAAATCATTTGACCTATACGGGAAAGGAACAGGAATTGGTCACAGTAAATAAGATCCCCGATGATGGAACAATGGAATTTTCCATGACCGGGAAGGAGGGGACCTATACATCAATCCTCCCAAAAGAAACAAAGGCCGGGAACTATACTGTATGGGCAAAGGTCAAAGGAGATGCCAATCATAAAGATGCCGAGCCAGTCAGCTGTGAGGCCATTATTTTGAAAGCAGCAGTAGATGAGCCGGAGATTGTTCCGCTTCTCTATACTGGCATGACACAACGAGCTAATGTTGCTGATACTGACTTATATAAGGTAATAGAGAACAAGGGGGGAATCCATGCCGGAGATAACTACCGGGTCGTGCTGGAGCTTAAGGATGAAGGAAACTATCGGTGGAACAAGGTGAAAGGAACGTTTCTTGGTGGAGAATCTCAGCTTTCCCTGCCGTTTGAGATTACCAAGGTTCCGGCAGAGGCAGCTGTGGCGACAGCAGCCGGTCTGGTCTACAATGGTTCAGAACAGAGTCTTTTATCCACGGTCATCGTGACAGGAGGAAGCATGGAGTACCGGATCGGAGAAACAGCATCTTTTGAAAGAGAAGCTCCTAAAGGGACTGATGCGGGAAAATATACGGTTCAGTATCGGATCGTTCCTGACGGAGACCATACTGCTGTCGGACCAGTGGAAATCCGGGCAGAGATTGGGAAGGCTAAGGCAAAGGTGTCCGGATTGAAATCTGTGACCGGTCTGTCCTATGATGGAACAAAAAAGGAATTGGTGGATGACCGGGATGTCGTTGTGACAGGAGGAGCGCTCAGGTATAAGCTGGGGATCGACGGAGTTTATGACTCAAAGATTCCGACAGCATCTGAAGCAGGAATCCATACGATCTATTATAAAGTCGTGGGAGATAAAAATCATGAGGATTCGGCAGAGCAGACGCTAAAGACAGAGATTGAATCAGATGCGGTGACAGCACCGGACATTGCTTCAAAGGTCTATAATGGTTCGAATCAGAAGGCAGATATCTCTGATACAGCAAGATACGAGGTGGAAAAAAATGCCGGCGGTACGGACGTGGGCACCTATGATGTCGTCCTTCGTCTTAAGGATGCACAAAATAATCAGTGGAACGCGACTCCGGCAGGAACAATCTCTTCCGATGGAACGCGCATGACCCTGTCGTTCTCCATCACAAAAGCAGTGGCGGAAGTGATGGCACCGGCAGCAAAGGATCTGACCTATACAGGAAGCGCACAGAAGCTGGCAGAAAAAGGAAAGGCGACCGGAGGAAGCTTAGTCTACAGCCT
>CADBUD010000261.1 GCA_902797785.1 uncultured Lachnospiraceae bacterium | reverse complement strand
TCAGCTTCATCAACAAAATCCACATCTGTCTCCTGCGCTTCCTTCGCTGAAGCCTTCAAAGAGAGCCCCTGAAAGGAGCTTCCCGACAAGACCAGCGATAAGACCAGAAGATAGGAAACAATTTTTTCTGAAACCTTTTTCATAAATAATCCTCCTATTCTTTTCTCCCTATGAATTTTTGATAAAGATTAGGAACTGTGCATCAATAACCTACACATTTCCTTAAACCTCTACAAATACAGCATATCGTATTTCATATAAAAAAACAAGAACTTTTCAAATTTTCTCTTGACAAATGGCAAAAACTATTGTATAACTGTATCAACACATTTAATACAGTTAACATTGTTAGGAGGTGTCTTATGTTTGAGCTCAATTCCAGAGACCCGCGTCCGATCTACGAACAGATCATGGAACAGCTCCGCAAGTATCTCATGACCGGCGTGATATCGGAAAATGAAAAGCTCCCCTCAGTCCGGGAGCTGTCTCAGTCGCTGACGATCAACCCCAATACCATCCAACGCGCCTACCGCGAATTGGAAAATCAGGGCTATATCTACAGCATTCCCGGCAAGGGATCCTTTGCGGCTTCCCGCGCGGATATTTCCGATCAGCGAAAGGCCAAGATTCTGGAGGAATTTGAAACCTCTTCCCGGGAGCTTTTATTCTTAGGCGAAACAGCGGAGAGTCTCTGTAAAAAAATCCAGTCCTTTGAAAAGGACCGCAAAAAAATGTAATATCAATCGAAATAAAATCAGGAGGAGCACATATTATGAGTTTTTTAGAAACAGATCATCTTATGAAATTTTTTGATCGGTTCTGCGCCTTAGACCATGCCAGTCTCCATGTGGAAAAAGGCAGTGTCTATGGTCTGGTCGGGCCAAACGGCGCAGGTAAATCAACGATCATCAAACATTTGACCGGTGTATATAAACCGGATGATGGAACTGTCACACTGGATGGAGAGCCGGTCTATGAAAATCCGGCAGCAAAGGCCCGCATGATGTATATTCCGGATAATCTCTATTATTTCCAGCAGGCCTCTACCAGAGATATGATGAAGTTCTATCAGGGAATCTATCCAAATTTTAGTACCGAGCGTTACGAAAAGCTAAAAGATATCTTTTCCAATATTAAGGAAAAGCAAAACATCCGGCGTCTGTCTAAGGGTATGCAGAAACAGGTCGCTTTCTGGCTTGCGGTCTGCACGAATCCAGATGTATTGATTCTGGATGAACCAATCGATGGTCTGGATCCTGTCATGAGAAAGCAGGTCTGGAATATTCTTCTAGATGATGTTGCCATGCGTGGAACGACCGTCCTAATCTCTTCGCACAATCTGCGTGAGCTGGAGGATGTCTGCGATCATGTCGGAATCATGCATAAAGGAAAGGTCTTAATGGAGCATTCTCTTTCCGATCTGCAGGGAAATATTTCCAAAATACAGATTGTTTTTGAACACGACCTTCCGGAATTTTCAGAACAGCTGCCGATCCTCCATACAACAAGCGTCGGACGGATCCATACGCTGATCATGCAGTGCAGTGCCAAGACTGCAGAGGAAATGTTGTCTGAGTACCATCCGCTTTTGATGGATCCTCTTCCACTGACATTAGAAGAAATTTTTATTTATGAATTAGGAGGTAATGATTATGCCGTCAAAGAACTCTTCCTTGACTAACAACTCTTTTCCGATGTTTCAAAAACACTTATTTTTAAAAAATATCCAGAGATTCTGGCCTGTCTGGACAGGGATTCTTCTTATGTTATTCTATCTCTTCCCCCTGTACCTGCTCTCCTCTACCTCTGATACAACCGGTGAGGAACGCTATTTTAATCTGGCATCCGACCTTAGTGGGATTTTTTCCTTTTATTCCACCACTCTGCTGCTTTTGTCCGCCCTGTGCGCCTTATGCGTATTTTTTTACCAGTATCATGAGAACAGCTTCTCCATGTATCATTCTTTTCCCATGAAAAAGAATACCCTGTTCCTCACGAACTACCTTTCCGGACTTAGCTTCCTGCTTGTTCCACAGCTTTTGAATGCCGTAGTTTTACTTGCCTTAACCTCCATCGTTCCGCAGATGCCGGTAAAAAGCATTCTCTTTTCCACCCTGGCTCTGTGTGTGATTGGCTTGTTCTACTATTCCTTTGCTGTATTTTGCTGCATCCTCTCAGGCTGTGCCACAATGATGCCGGTCTACTATTTTGTACTGAACTTTTTCGGGATGTTTCTTTCTCTGTTCCTGGAGCCGTTGATTCGTCCTCTGCTCTATGGCTATCCTGGAAATTTTGACTTTGACCTGTTTGAAAATTTTTCTCCGGTCAACTATATTTCATCCAATATCTTTTTAAGTGTCAATTACGAGGATGAAAAACCGCTTTCCATTTTATACTACGGAAATAAAGCATTGGTCGTTCTTTTCCTCTGTGCCATCGCCCTGTTTTTCCTTTCCTATTTCCTGTATCAGATCAAACGGGTAGAATCTGCCGGGGATACCATTGCCTTTCCAAAGTTCCAGCCGGTATTCTCCTTTGTTTTTATGCTGTGCTTTTCTATCTTGACCACCCTTGCTACATTCACCATTATAGAATGTCGCAGCAGTATTGCCGTCTTCCTTTGTATGCTTGTTTTCGGAGTCTTATCCTATTATATTTCAAAGATGATTCTTTTGAAGACCTTCCGCGTATTCAAAGAAAAACCGATAGGTTTGGGCGTTTTCGCAGCTCTTTTACTTATTTTTTATTTTTCTTGTACGATGGATCTAACCGGATATTCCAAAAAGCTACCTAAAGAAAGCGACGTTCTCTCTGCTGCAGTTTTTACTGATTTTTCAAATGGAACCATTTGCATGGATGATCCGGAGACGATTCAAAAGATTATCGCATTCCAAAAAATTTTTATTGAGGAGCGTTCGAGCCTCCGTTCCTCTACAAGTGAAAGTAATCTTTTTTATAACTCCGATGCCCAGATCACCTTTTCCTATGTGCTAAAGAACAAAAAAACCATCACCCGCTCGTATCCTTATCCTTATTTCTTTGGTGACGACGGAAAACCGGAATCAAGCGCAACACCGACAGAAAGCAGAATCTTTCAGGCAACCATCGATCTTTATTCTTCCCCTACCGTCTTGACTTCCATAATCCTGCCGGAAGAAAAAGAGTTCCTGACAGATGTCCAGTTCCAAAGCATCTCAAATTATGAGGTTACTGAGGAATATGGCGAAACGTATGATTCTTCTACCCTGTCTTTTTCCTCCACAGCAGATGCGGGAAAAAGAGAAAAAATCTATGATGGCATCAAACAGGATATTGCAGACGGAAATATTACGTACCGGGATTTCTTTTCCAACCAGTTTGAACAAAAGCAATATCTTAATACCCTATCCCTGGCTTTTCGTGTTCCTTCTGGCACCTGGATTTTCAATCCATATGCCAAATACTGGGATCTTTATGATATGCCTGAAAAAACTCAGGATGGATTTGAATTTCAATTGACGGAGAACTGTGTCCATACGATTTCTGCCCTAAAAGATATTGGTGCTATTTTCTCCACAGAAGATCTGATTCCTGAACGACAGTTATAGAAAAAGTATCTTTAATCACCCGGATTTTGTGGAATATCGGCTGTGAATAGTTACTATTCACAGCTCCGCTGTTCATAGCAACAAAATGCACACAAACGTTCCCTTCGGTCACATTTGGCGCACTGACAAGTCCCTTGACAATCGCAGAGCTGAATGATATGGTAAAATCTGGTAACAATGAGTAAATAATATAATTACAAAGGGTGGAGCAAATGAAAAAGAAAAAATCCAAGAAACTTCGTATCATCCTGATTCTTCTGATTCTTTTTCTGGTCATATTTGGCGGAATCCGGATGTTATCAGGGAAAATGAACCAGACCTTAGAGCAAATGGCAAATACTTCACAGGTCGAAACCGTAAAGCGCCGCGATCTCTCAGACTTCATTTCCCTGACAGGTACGGTGGAGGGCGCCAGTAAGACGAATGTGACCTCTAAGGCAAATGCAGAGGTCAAACAGGTTCATGTTTCTGTTGGAGATGAAGTGAAAGAAGGGGATGTTCTCTGCACCTTCGATTCAAAAAAAATCAAGGAACAGATTTCTTCTGCCAAGGATTCCATCAAAAAAGAGGAAGCTATCTCCAGCAATACCAAAAAGCAGAATAAGGAAGCTCTGCAGGACGCAAAAGAGGCTCAGCAGGCTGAGCTTTCTTCTGCCGGACAGTCCATTCAGGAGGCGCAGGAGGAATATCAGGCCGCCGCTCAAAGTATCGCAGATGCCAGAGCCTTGCAGGATACAAAACGCGAAAATCTGGCCGCAGCTGAAAAAGCTTTGAAAAAGGCAGAAAAATATGCAAAGAAACATCCCAAGGACGAGAATGGGAAAAAAGCATTGGAGGAAGCAAATACCATCTATGCTTCCATTCAGGCTGAAATCGATGGACTGGAGCAACAGATTCAGGAAACAGAAGGCTCTCTTCCTGAGCTGTCCCATGCGATTTCTTCTGCCCAGAATACCTACAACAGTACAAAATCTGCCACGGATAAGACCATCCGTGATGCGCAGAATACCATTGATATGGAAAAATACCAGATCTCAGAATCTGATCTTGATCAAACGCTGAAAGAACTAAAGGAACAGTTGAAAGACTGTGAGATCCTTTCTCCCTGCAGCGGCGTTGTCACCGCAGTAAATATTTCCGTTGGAGACCAGAATACTCCGGGAGAAGTCCTCCTTACCATTGAGGATACCAGCAGCATGAAAATCAATGCTTCTGTGGCAGAGGATGATATTTTAAGAATCGAAGAAGGACTGCCTGCCATTATTACGACATCCGCCACAAAGGAGAAAGAGTGGAACGGCAGCGTCGGACGTGTTGTCCGGGTAAAAAACAAAAGTACGGGCTCCCCGGAGGAAGGCACCGTTGTTTCAGATTATGCTGCCGAAATCAATATTCCGAAATCTGAGCTTTTAGTTGGAATGAATGCAAAGGTCAAGGTTATTCTACAGGAAAAAAAGGATGTCCTGGCTGTTCCTTATGATGTGATACGGACAGATGAAAAGGAGCAGACCTATGTTCTTTTGGCACAGCCCGAAGAGGATGGCTCTATGACAGCCGTGCGGTGTAATGTCCTGACCGGAGATGAGGTAGATTATTATACGGAAATTGTTGGTGGTGATTTGCAGGAAGGAGACCAGATTGTCTATGACAGTGAGGTCATGGAGGGCGACCGCTTTACCCCGGAGCTTTTCGATGAAGATCATCCCTTCGGAAACGATGATGCGTCTGAGGAGGAGGTGAAGGAGTGAGTACACCTGTCATCCAAATGAACCAGATTATCAAACGTTATTATATTGGCAAGCCCAATGAACTCCAAATTCTAAACGGCATCGATCTTATGGTTCAGAAAGGCGAATTTGTTTCCATCGTAGGCGAATCCGGCTCCGGAAAAAGTACACTGATGAATATCATCGGTGTATTGGACCGGCAGACCGAGGGGGATTATTTTCTGGAGGGTCAGGATGTAAATCTATTGGATGATGATGCCAGAAGTATCATCCGGAATCAGCGAATTGGTTTTGTCTTCCAAAATTTTAATCTCCTCCCGCGCGCTAACGCCCTAAAAAATGTCATGATTCCTATGATTTATAATAAGGAAAAGAAAAAGAACCAAAAAGAATATGCCATGGAAATGTTAAAGATTGTCGGTATGGAAGATCGTGCTTCCCACCGTCCCAACGAACTCTCCGGCGGTCAAAAGCAGCGTGTCGCCATTGCCAGGGCCATTGTGAATCAACCGGCAATCATTTTAGCAGATGAACCTACCGGTGCTCTGGATACAAAGACCAGTCATATGGTCATGGATCTGTTCCACAAGCTCCATGAAGAGCAGGGAAAAACAATTGTCCTGATCACCCATTCCAAAGAACTTGCACTGGAAACAGAACGGATCATTACCATCCGTGATGGAAATGTCATTTCAGATACAGAGGGAGGGCATGAAGATGTTGTTTGAGAATATCAAAGAAGCATTTACCAGTATCTTCAGTAATAAAATGCGCTCTGTCCTGACCATGCTGGGAATCATCATTGGAATCAGCGCCGTTATTACGATTACAACGATTGGAAATTCCATCAAGAGCACCCTAAATTCTACCCTGAACTCTTTAGGCGGAAATTCAATCTTTGTCTATCTGGAAGCAAGAATGCCGGAATCGGAAGAAGAAAATGAATCCTGGGATTATCCGGAGCTAGAGGAATCCGATCAGATCACTCAGGAAATGATCGATCAACTGCTGACCTCTTATCCGGATTATTTTAAGGGCGTATCTTCTTATGTTCCATTTTATAACGGACAGGCAAAAAAGGATAAGAATACCTATGCCAATCTGGAAGCTGCCGGCTGTACCCCAAATTATATAGAAAATGCAAAGATTGAAATCATTCGCGGACGTTCCCTGACCGACTCGGACAGTGATAAAATGAAAAAGGTATGTGTCGTTTCAGATGTCATGGCAGAGCAATATTTTAAGAAAGAAAATCCCATCGGAGAACCACTTTCTGTAGATTTTGAAAATGGTGAATCCATTTCTTTTACCATTGTTGGCATTTATAAATACAGCGAAGCCTTGTTTGAAGATTCATTTGATACAAGCGTTTCCAAAAAAGACCGCCGGACGATTATGTTCCTGCCTTACCAGACGGTCATCGATCTCTCCGGCAGAGAGGAAAGCGGCTATTCAAATTTTCAGCTGATTACGAATCCCACAGCAGATCTTGCCGAAGCAGATGAAATTGCAAATACATATTTTTCCTCTTTGTATGAGAAAAATCCTAACTGGCAGGTCACGACCTTTAATATGTCCTCTGACTTAGATATGATCAACACCATCATTAATGTTGTAACCATCGCGATTTCCGCAATTGCAGCGATTTCCCTGATTGTCGGAGGCGTCGGCGTTATGAATATCATGCTGGTCTCTATTACAGAACGGACAAAGGAAATCGGTGTCCGTATGGCGCTGGGAGCAAATAAAAAGACCATCCGGCTGCAATTCGTGATTGAAGCTATCATGCTTTGCCTGATCGGTGGATTGATTGGAATCGTTATCGGTATTACCAATGGTCTGCTTCTTGGAAAGGTGGCAGAACTTGCCATCCAGTCCCAATATTCCCAGTATGCAGATTACATCATTCTTTCCGTTCATCCTTCCTTGAACGCCATACTGCTTTCGCTGTTCTTCTCTATGCTGACCGGCGTTTTCTTTGGATTTTATCCTGCGAATAAAGCCTCGAAGATGGAGGTCATCGACGCCCTGCGTTATGAGTAATCCTATCGCAAACATGTGTACCTTCTAATGCGCTTCCTATATTTTTTCTGGTTACTATTCACAGCTCCGCTGTTCATAGCAACAAAATGCACATACCGAAGGCACACAGAGTGCAAATACTCCCTTCGGTCGTAT
>CADBUD010000260.1 GCA_902797785.1 uncultured Lachnospiraceae bacterium | reverse complement strand
GGATTCGCATAGGAAATATGCGGCTTTGCCGCGCGAATCCGGCGCAGCAAACGAATCAAAGTGCAAGCACTTTATTCGTTTACTATAATTTGAGAGAGAAGGATGAAAGATGAAAATAGCAGTAGCAGGAACAGGATATGTAGGATTATCCAATGCGGTACTTTTATCGCAGCATAATGAAGTCATGGCGGTAGATATCATTCCGGAAAAGGTGGAGATGATCAATCAGGGAAAATCGCCAATCGTAGATCGGGAGATTGAGGAATATCTATCGACAAAGAAGCTCAATCTTACAGCAACACTGGATTCTGAGGAGGCATACCGGGATGCAGAGTTTATTATCATTTCGACGCCGACCAATTATGATCCAAAATTAAATTATTTTGATACCTCCTCCGTCGAGCAGGTAATCGAGCTGGTCATGAAAATCAATCCGGATGCCATCATGGTGATCAAATCCACGGTGCCGGTGGGATATACGAAAGGAATCCGGGAAAAATATCATTCTGAAAATATTATTTTCTCTCCGGAGTTTTTGAGAGAGGGACGGGCGTTGTATGATAATCTCTATCCGTCCAGAATCATTGTCGGATCGCCAAAGGATGATGAGCGTCTGCAAAAAAAAGCAAAGGAATTTGCTAATTTATTAGCACAGGGGGCGATCAAGGAGGAGATTCCAAAGCTGTTCACGGATCTGACAGAGGCAGAGGCAATCAAACTGTTCGCCAATACCTATCTGGCGATGCGGGTGTCCTATTTTAATGAGCTGGATACCTATGCTGAGGTCAGAGGATTAAATACAAAGCAGATCATTGAGGGAATCGGATTAGATCCCCGGATCGGAAATCACTACAACAACCCATCCTTTGGATATGGCGGATATTGTTTGCCAAAGGATACCAAACAGCTGCTTGCCAATTATGCCGATGTCCCAAATAATATTATGGGAGCCATTGTGGATGCGAATCGGACGAGAAAGGATTTTATCGCAGAGAGGATTTTGGAGAAAAACCCAAAAATCGTTGGAATTTATCGTTTGACGATGAAGGCGCATTCCGATAATTTCCGTCAGTCTTCGATTCAGGGCGTCATGAAGAGAATCAAGGCAAAGGGAATCGAGGTCGTGGTGTATGAGCCGACGCTGAAAGAGGAGCGTTTCTTTGGATCACGGGTGATTCGTGATATCGAGGAGTTTAAAAAGGTCTCGGATGTGATCGTGGCGAACCGGTATCATCGGGAAATTGATGATGTGCTGGATAAGGTCTATACGAGAGATTTATATTTTCGTGATTAACTGTGCGGTAAAAATGAAATCAGGATAGGAGTCAGAAAAATGGAAAAGAAAGAATATTATATTACAACGGCGATTGCTTATACTTCAGGAAAGCCTCATATTGGAAATACGTATGAGATTGTTCTTGCGGACAGCATTGCCCGGTTCAAAAGAAAAGAAGGATATGAGGTCTTTTTTCAGACAGGAACAGATGAGCATGGACAGAAGATTGAAATCAAGTCTTCGGAGGCTGGGATTACGCCAAAGGAGTTCGTTGATCATGTAGCAGGGGAAATCAAACGGATCTGGGATCTGATGGATACCTCCTACGATAAATTTATCCGTACCACAGACTCATTCCATGAGAAACAGGTTCAGAAAATCTTTAAGAGACTGTATGAAAAGGGTGATATTTATAAGGGAGCGTACGAAGGAAAGTATTGTACTCCATGTGAGTCCTTCTGGACGGAGTCCCAGCTGGTGGACGGAAAATGTCCGGACTGTGGGCGCGAGGTGCATGATGCAAAAGAAGAAGCATATTTCTTAAAAATGAGCAAATATGCAGACCGTCTGATTGAACATATCAATACCCATCCGGAATTTATTCAGCCGGTCTCCAGAAAGAATGAGATGATGAATAACTTCCTTCTGCCGGGACTTCAAGATCTCTGCGTCAGCCGGACCTCCTTTAAATGGGGAATCCCGGTGGATTTTGATGATAAACATGTCGTATATGTCTGGCTGGATGCACTGACGAACTATATCACCGGAATCGGATATGACTGTGATGGAAATTCAACAGATCAGTTCAATAAATTCTGGCCGGCCGACCTTCATTTGATCGGAAAAGACATTATTCGTTTCCATACGATCTACTGGCCGATTATTTTAATGGCGTTGGATCTTCCGCTGCCAAAGCAGGTATTCGGTCATCCATGGCTGCTGCAGGGCGATGGAAAAATGAGCAAGTCCAAAGGAAATGTGATCTATGCAGATGATCTGGTGGATATGTTCGGCGTCGATGCCGTGCGTTATTTTGTCCTTCATGAGATGCCGTTCGAGAACGATGGCGTCATTACCTGGGAGCTGCTGGTCGAGCGCATGAATTCAGATCTGGCGAATACGCTGGGCAACCTGGTCAATCGGACGATTTCCATGTCAAATAAGTATTTTGGCGGAGTCGTTAATAACGCAAAGGTAACGGAAGAGGTCGATGAAGACTTAAAGAAGGTTCTTTTGGAAACACCGAAAAAGGTCGTACAGAAAATGCAGGAGCTTCGTGTGGCAGATGCCCTGACAGAGATTTTTGCTCTCTTCAAACGCTGCAACAAATATATCGATGAGACGATGCCTTGGGCATTGGCAAAGGATGAAACCAAAAAAGAGAGACTGGAGACCGTATTATATCATCTGGTAGAAGGAATCTGCATCGGTGCATCCCTGTTAGACAGCTTCATGCCGTCTACATCGAAAAAGATTTTAGAGCAGGTCGGCGGCACGAACCGTTCCTTAGAGGAAATGGAGCAGTTCGGTCTGTATCCGTCCGGAAACAAGGTGATGGACCATCCGGAGATTTTATTTGCCAGACAGGATGTAGAAGAAGTTCTCAAAAAAGTCGAGGAGCACATCGCAAAGACAGAGGAAAGCAAAGAAACAGATGAGGAGCCGGGAATAGACATTGAGCCAAAGGAAGAGATTACCTTTGATGATTTTATGAAAATGCAGTTCCAGGTCGGAGAGATTATTTCCTGTGAAGCAGTTAAAAAATCTAAAAAACTGCTTTGCTCGCAGGTAAAAATCGGAAGCCAGGTAAAACAGATCGTTTCCGGAATCAAAGCACATTATAGCCCGGAAGAAATGGTCGGGAAAAAGGTCATGGTCTTAGTGAACTTAAAGCCGGCGAAGCTGGCAGGAGTGCTTTCAGAGGGGATGCTCTTGTGTGCGGAAAATGAAAAAGGCGAGCTTGCCTTAGTTGTACCGGAAAAAGATATGCCGGCCGGCGCAGAAATCTGCTAAAGAGTCTTGGGTGCTGCTGAATGAGGAAAAAATAGGAGAAGCTATGGAAGAAAATAAGAACACGCTCCGAAATCCAAGTGTCGTTTCCGGGCTGGTAAAAAAATATCAGTTCGCCTTTCAAAAAAAATATGGGCAGAACTTTCTGATCGATGGAAACATTCTGGATAAGATCATCCAGGCCTCCGAGCTCACGAAGGAAGACGGGGTATTGGAAATCGGTCCCGGAATCGGTACAATGACCCAGGAGCTTGCCAGAGCGGCAGGAAAGGTAGTTTCTGTCGAGATTGATAAAATGCTTCTTCCGATTTTGGCGGAAACCTTAAAGGAATATGAAAATGTCACCGTGATCAATGAGGATATTTTAAAGGTCGATCTGAAACAGTTAGCAGAAGAGCAGTTTGAGAATCGTCCGATTTCTGTAACAGCAAATCTGCCGTATTATATTACAACACCGATCATCATGAATTTGTTTGAGAGTGGGATTCCGTTAAAAAGCATTACGATCATGGTGCAGAAAGAAGTGGCGGATCGGATGCAGGCTGGTCCGGGGTCTAAGGATTATGGAGCGTTGTCGCTTGCAGTACAGTATTATGCCAAGCCGGAAATTGTTACCTATGTTTCTGCCGGATGCTTTATGCCAAAGCCCAAGGTCGGCTCCGCTGTGATTCAGCTGAAAAAATATGAAATACCGCCGGTGAAGGTGCAGGACGAAGCCTTTTTATTTCAGGTGATTCGCGGCGCCTTTCATCAAAGACGGAAAACCTTGGTCAACGGACTGACGAATTATTTTTCCGGGAAATATACTAAAGAGCAGGTTCAGACTGTGCTCTTAGAGCTGGGATTGCCGCTGACAATCCGTGGGGAAGCCCTGACGCTGGATCAGTTCGCAAAATTGAGTGACAGGCTGCTGCAGTAATTGCAGCAGCCTGTCTTATTTGTCATATTTTTAAAGCCTCGTACATAAAGTAAAAGAAACAAGGTTTGGAACCGGTGTTCCTTATGATTCTATGAAAAAATATACATATCTTATCTTACTCATCCTGTTAATGCTTTCTATGTTTCCTTACCTCTTTACACGAGCTGTTGATTCTGCGTGGTTTACCAATCAAAAACATATGACAGAGGATTTTACCACGGGGGGAGACCTTAGCCGGCAGCTGGAATATGAATGTATCTTAAAGCTGGCAGAGACCATGCCGATTTCCTATCAAAGAGAAGCATTAAAGGCACAGTCTATCTTGATCCGGACAAATTTATTCCTGAAGCATAATACGAAACAGGAGGACAGCGGTTTTGCGGAGGAAATCAAAGATATTGGAGGCCGGAAGGAAAAGGCTGTCCTGTTGGAAAACTATAGATATCTAAAGGAAATCACAGAAGAGACTCAGGGAAAGGTACTGACCTGTGAGGGAACTGTCGTGACAGTGCCATACTGTTATCTGAGCGCGGGAAGTATGAGAAACGGGGAAGAGCTGTCTTATTTAGAAGCTGTCGAGAGTCCCTATGATCTGTCTTCCCCGGAATATCTGAAATTGTCCCTGTTTTCCTGGAACGAATTAGAGGATCAGTTCCGTCAGAATTTATATGCTCTTTGCCTGACAGAGAAGGCCTCAGATGCAGCCATTGATTTTTCTGTGGAGGAGGAAGAACTTCTTCCTTTCGATTCCACCAAAACTTTAGAGGAAAATGTAAAAGAACAGCTGGAAGTACTAGAACGCGAGGAGAGCGGATATGTAAAAAAAGTCCGTCTGGGAAGTTATCTGATGTCCGGGGAGGAGTTTCGGAATATGTTTGGGCTATCATCCTCCGATTTTTATGTGGATGTACTTGCAAATAGTCAGGAGACCGGAACCAAAGAAGAACAGGAACAGGAAGAAAAGACGGAAAAAAAGGCAGAAGAAAAGGCAGAGGAAAAGACGGAAGAAAAGGAACAAGAGAGGATCAGGATGGTAACAAGAGGCTGTGGTCATGGATATGGAATGAGCCAGTATGGCGCGGAATGCCTTGCAAGGGAAGGGAAGACGGGAGAAGAGATTTTAAAAATATATTTTCCTAAATTGGAGATAAAGACGTTATAGATCTTTCCTGATATATCATCTATATCTATCGCGCCGGATTTTGGCCGCTGAAAGCGACATTTTCCTTACAAAATCCGTGCGCATCATTTTATACCGTTAGTAAAAACCGGTAAAGGTTTTTGCTTAGGAGTATAGCTATTTTTTTAGGTATTCCTTTGGATCTACCGGTTTTTCATCTTTTTGGATTTGGAAATATAGGTTGGTCCCTTCTTCTGAGTAGTAGTTAGTCGGAGCGGCCAGGGTTCCCAGGAGATCTCCGGATTTGATCTGGTCGCCTTCTTTCCAGGTTATTTCGTTCAGCTGTCCATATACGGCTTCATATCCGTCTCCAAGATCGACGGTAAGAGTATTTCCTGTTTCTTCATTGTAAGTCACATGTGTTACCACTCCGTCTGCGGCAGAATGAACATCCTGATTTTCTTTGCCACGGATCATCATGGCAGGATTGCATCGATACTGTTTCAAGGTTTGGAAATAAATGGCCTGTTCCATGCTATAGTCCAGGATTACATCTCCTTGAATCGGCCAGTTCAATTTACCTGCAAATTTAAGAGCGTCCGTTTCCGGAACGGCCGGCGCGGCAGTCTCCTGTTCTTCCGAAACATTGATTGCCTCCGGTGTTGTGGCTTCCGGGTTTTCTTGAACCTCTTCGTTTTCCAGGACGGCTTCCACATCCGTATTCTGCGTTGGAATGACCTCTTCGGATTCCTCTTCTGCTGTTTCCCCTGAGAGGTCAAGGTCTGCTTTCCCGGATTTGCTTCCGGAGCCATAGGCTTTTTCCAGTTCATCTTCTGAAAATGCGAAAATTTCCGAATCCTTGACATCATTCAGTTTTGCTTCCGCAGCCTCTGAAATGGATTCTTCCGTATCTTTTTCCGGCGCAGGCTCAGTCCTTGCCAGCTCTTCACCGGTCTGAGCTTCGAGCCCCTTTAGCTGTCCTAAATCAATGTTCTCCTGCGTGTTGTTCTGAAATCCGGTTCTTGATATGAAAACAATGCCGCATACAGCGAAGGAAAAGGTCAGCACAAAAGCAGTAACTCTCAGCATCGTTGCCATATCCTGTCTTCTTCTTTTTTTTCTCACTTGCCATCACCTCTGAAATAAAATGTTTTTTGTAGTTATCCAGCATCTTTTGGCTGAATGTTTACCGGTTTAATTGTTGACATTCTTAGAATTGCCGGAATGTTATTTTTTTATACCAGATTTTCATAAATTTGTTATATCCGGATAAAAAAACTGTGACATTTTCAAAAAAATAGCATACAATATACTATGAAGCTTCTAAAATTGTCCTGAGAATACCCTGACTGATATTTGAAAAAGGAAAATACATAAGCAGACCAAAACGATCTGCTTATCCGGCTATAAGGAACTTCGAATTAACGAAAAAACGTATCCGGTTCT
>CADBUD010000259.1 GCA_902797785.1 uncultured Lachnospiraceae bacterium | reverse complement strand
TATCCATTCCTTGCTTATACCATTAGCGAAAACCGGCAATGGTTTTCGTTAACGAGTATATCTTTCCTACTTGTATCGGAACAATCCCGGAATAACTTGACCTGCGAGATGGCTTAAGGATACAAATAGATTATACCAAAATCCGGCTCAGATTTCAACAAAAGCCTCGTAAGGTTAAGGATGTTTCATGAAGCAGCCCTGGAATTTAGAATTTTTCCAAAATCAGAAATCGAAAAAAAATGAAAATACCAGTGAGACTTTTTTCCTTTTCAAAAGACTAATAGATGAATCACAACAAAAAAAGAAAGAAAGTAAATTTACGGAAAGGGGAATTTCTTATGAAAATGTTTAAAAAAGCGGCAGTAACTATCATTTTAATGTGCATGATTTTGGGAGGCACCGGATGGGAACACAGGGTACTTGCAAAACAGGAGATTCAAAAAACTCCCGATTCGGACAACGTTTTTTTATCAGATCCCAAGTATGGCGGCACCTCCAAAGGACAATGGAAAGGAGACCGGATTTACCTTGGCAGCTATGAGCAGGATGGAAATACCGGGAATGGAAAAGAAGCTGTGTGCTGGAGGGTTCTGAAGGTACTGGGCAACAAGGTATTGCTTCTGTCAGAATATGCATTGGATGTCAAACCCTATCATGAAAAAAACGAAAATGTGACCTGGCAGGACTCGGATATAAGACAATGGTTAAATGAAGATTTTTTATATGAAGTCTTTGGAAATCCGGAAGATCAGCTTGTGGACAGAGTCTGCGCCACGAAGCTAAAAAACAAGAAAAATGTAAGATACGGAACCTATGCAGGAGAAACAACAAGAGATAAAATATTCTTACTCTCATGGGAAGAAACCTTTAAAGAAGAATATGGATTTACCCGAAGATGCAGAACCAGATCTGGCGGGGTCACTTTCTCTTATGGCGGAGTCAGCGATTCCAGGGTATGTTATCCGACCTGTTACGCAGCGCTGAAGAATCCCCTGATCACAAGAGATCCTGAGGTCAGGAGAAATAATAAGAAGAACCTTAGTGTGGAAGGATTGGGCAGCATTTATTGGATTTTAAGAACGCCCGGTTCAAAGGAAAATTACATCACCTACGTCAGCCGGTGGGGAAGAACAACTTATAATTTCGACAGTCCGGTGGATCATTTGGAAAGCTGCATCCGTCCGGCATTGTGGATGGATCTTTCCGGACTGGATATCACAAAAATCAGTACCGATACGTATTGTATCAAAGAAGATATGCCATATACCAAGGCAGAGCAGGCAAAGGATTATAAAAAGCTTATTATCCATGCCTTGGGAAGCGAAACCAGGGTCTCCGCTGTCAAAGGAAGCCGCAGCACCAAAAACGGATTTCTTAGAAATCCTGTCTGGGGCGGCAATAAAAGAGGCGAATGGGAAGGTGACCGGGTATTATTTGGAAGATACCGGAACGAAGATATTTTGTGGAGAGTCTTGAGCACAGATCATAACAGGATCATCCTCATGTCAGAATACGGTATCGAGCGGATGGCCTATAGTACGAGAAAAAAGGTCAATACCTGGGAAAAGTCCAATGCCAGGAACTGGCTGAATACCTCTTTTTACAATATCGCATTTCATGAAGGCGAAAAAAGTGTAATTCTTTTAAATGACACGATAAACAAGGCAAATCCTCTCTATGGTACGGACAATGGCGGTAATACCAAAGACTATGTGTGGCTGCTTTCCTGGGAGGATTGTATGAGAGAGGACTACGGTTTTACCAGATCCGAGGGAAGAGGACCGGCTGAGAGCATGACCAGGGTATGCTATCCGACCTCCTATCGTCCGGAGTTTAAACGAATCTTTGGAAAAAATGATGTCAATGGAAATCCAATCGTCATATGCAAAGAACAAGCCGTCTCCTGGTGGCTCCGGGAAGCCGGATTTGACGCTTATCACACGTTGAATATCAACCGTTATGGTGACGCCCTGCGGCATGAGCAGCCGGAATGCACCTCAGCATATTATGTACGCCCGGTAATTGTCCTTGATGCAAATAAAATTCGTCTGGAAAGCAAAGACGGTAGATATCCTAAAATCTGTCCAAGGTAGATTGGAGAACTGCTGACCCCATACATCGTTACTCTTCACAGCCACTATCCCGCAAGGTATTTTCATGCGTTTTTTGCACACCGAAGGCGTACAGAGTATGAAAATCCGGGGCTGTCGCATTAAGAAATTAGTGCGCAGCTCCTTTTCTGCTCAAAAAACAAAAAAAATAACTGCTAAACCTCGAAAGAATTTAG
>CADBUD010000258.1 GCA_902797785.1 uncultured Lachnospiraceae bacterium | reverse complement strand
TCCGGGGTAGCAGTGCGCCAAATACGACCAAAGGGAGTATTTGTGTGCATTTTGTTGCTATGAACAGCAGAGCTGTGAATAGTAACGAAAATAAGGAAAGAAACAAATAAAAAAGGCATCTCCCTTAGGGTATATGCCTTTTTTATAACTCTTCATAAAATCCCATCATGCTGCCCGGTCATTATTTCCAGTCAGCCAAAAAACCATCCAATGACTCAATCAGCTTATCTACCTCTGCCTTAGAGAACTGTGCATCCACACCGACACTGTTTCCTTTTCGAATCATTTCATCGGAAATCAAAGAAGAAAAGATAATGACCGGGATGTCCTGCAGCACCGGATCCTCTTTGATCAGCTTTGTCAGGTGATGCCCATCCATCTGCGGCATCTCAATATCCGTCACGACACATGCCACTTTTTCTTTTAAAGTGCCCTCTTCCTTATATTTCTGAAGCAGATTCCACGCCTCAAGTCCACTCGAGGTCTGGGTAAGATTAACATAACCGGCCTTTGTCAGGCAGTCATGAATTCTCCTGCTCAGCAAAGAAGAATCCTCTGCATATAAAATCGGCGCATAGTTCATCGAACGAGTGCCCAGCTGCTCTAATCTTGACTCCTGAATTCCGGTATCCGGGCGAATATCGGCTGCAATCTTTTCAAAATCCAAAATCAGAACCAGTTTATTCTTGAACCGGATCACGCCCGTTGCCATCCCATCTGCCTCTCCGCTCAAAATCCGGTCCGGCTTTGTGATATCAGTCCAGAAAATTCTCTGAATCCCCTCGACTCCCTGAACATGGAATGCGACCTGAAGCTGGTTAAAGCTGGTAGCAAGAAGGAAATCCTGCTTTTTATCCTCGCTCTCTGGAAGATTCAACACTCTCGGCAAATTGATCACCGTAATCAAATCATCCCCCACATAAGTAATCAGCCCCTCAATGCACGGGTGAGAATTCGGCACCGGCACCGGCTCCTTATAGACCAGAATAGACGTAATCTTTGCCACATTGATTCCATAATAATTTCCAGCAATTTTAAAAATCAGAATCTCAAGCTCGTTGGTTCCACTTTCCAACAATATGTTTGTATCCATGATTCCTCCTCCAATCCCTTGAATTTTACAAAATAAATCTATTAACTACATTATAGCCGATTTTTCCCATTCATTCAAGTAGTTTATTGTTAATTTATCACAAAATCACGTTCCAATTTACAGTCAATTTAAAAATCAACAGAGATTTGTCGTGCTTGCACGTAAAAAGCTCTGTTGATTTTTAAATTTTCCTGCTGTAAAGCAGGAACTACAAGGTAAAAAAAGCTTCAACCAACCGTTCCAGTTCCTGCTGGTCACGGCTTCCCATCAATTCTCTCGCCGAATGCATTGCCAGAATCGGAACTCCAATGTCCACCCCTCGCATTGGGAGAAAGCTCGTCGCTGCCGAACCTAAGGTTCCTCCATTTGTTCCATCGGAACGATTTAAAAATTTTTGGTAAGAAATTCCTTTCGCCAGACAAATCTGTTCTACGATTGCAATTGCCTCACTGTCTGTGATGTAGGACTGGGAGCAGGCCTCTTTGATCACGACGCCATGGTTGAGCAGTGCTTTATTCGTAGGATCGCTTTTTCCAATCTGATTCGGATGATGTCCATGAGCAACATCGACAGAGAGCAGGATGCTGTTCAATATAGCAACATTGCAAAGATTATCAGAGATTCCAAGACTCTCATAAAGCTTTCGCAGCAAAATAGAGAGCAGCATGGAACCGGCTCCCTGCCGGGTATGATTTCCAATCTCCTCATGATCAAATAACGCTATGACATTGCAGCCCTCCGGACGTTTTCCATGGGTCAGCCCATAAAGCAGGGCAGAAACTGAGGACTGATTATCCAGACGCGGAGAAGAAAGCAGGGTCTTATTTAATCCCAGCTCCAGACCTTCCTCTACTGGGTAAAGATTTAGCTCATAATCCAGAATCTCTTTTTTATCTGTTCCTAGGGTCTTAGCCAAATATGCCAAAAAGGTTTCTTCTTCCGCCTCCTTTGCCCCTCCGGACTGGGTTCCGAACAACGGAATCATATCGATCTGCCGCTTTAGTTCTACTCCCTTATTTACTTCCCGGTTCATATGAATCGCCAGATTCGGAATCACAAACAGCGGCTCCTTTAAATCGATCAGATAGACCTTCGGGAAAAAAACATGTTCTCCCTTTACTACGACTCTTCCTGCTGCAGACAGCGGACGGTCTAACCAGGTATTCAAAATTGCTCCGCCATAGACCTCTACATTGATTTTTGCGTAGTTGCGTTCTTTCATGTCCGGCTTCTGTTTTATCCGAAGTCCCGGAAAATCTGTATGTGCAGCAGCAATCCGAAAAGGATCCTGAGCCCGGAAAGATTCTCCAATGGTAAACGCTACCAGGGTAGAATCATGATGCTTGACATAGTACGTTCCCTTTCTTCGGATAGGCCATTTTTCCTGTTCATCCAGTTCAAAAAAACCATATTCTTTTAAATACTCTTCCGCTGCCTGAACACACTGGAACGGAGATGTTGCCTTTTTTGTGAGCTTCAATAGCCGTTCATTCGCCTCTGATGTATATTCTGTCATTCTTCCTCTTTCCTCCTTAGAATGTCATAGAGCCGTACAAGTCCTTCTCTCTCGTCCCTTTGAGTTTCGTTTCCACAATACTCAAGCTTTAAATAAAGCTGCTGCCGGGAATGAGGCGCACTTTCCATCCATTCTCCCTGATCGTTTTTGATTTCCTTTACACGTACCGAAAGGTTGGTTCCATCCGGCTTCATAATTTCGATCATTTCACCGGTCAAAAATTTATTTTTCTGTTCGATTCGAATACGTCCATCCGCCAGAACCTCTTGTACCATTCCAAGGTAGGTATATCCGGTCAAATAGGTATTGTTATCGTAGATCTGTGATTCTTCATCTGGTCTTCCAAAGAAAAATCCCGTCGTAAACTTCCGATAGGTACAACCGGCTATCTGCTCCCGATACCAGGACATATGCTCCTGATAGGTTTCTTCTGATTCAAAATAATCGTCGATTGCCCTGCGATAGGTTCTCGCCACTGTTGCCACATAAAGGGCTGTTTTCATGCGACCTTCAATTTTCAGGCTGTCGATTCCCGCCTCGATCAGCTGAGGAATATGCCCAATCATACATAAATCCTTGGAATTAAAAATATAGGTTCCACGCTCATTTTCAAAAACCGGAAAATATTCCCCGGGACGTTTTTCTTCTACCACAGCATACTTCCACCGACAGGGATGCGTACAAGCTCCCTGATTGGCATCTCTCCCGGTAAAATAGTTGCTCAGTAAGCATCTGCCTGAATACGAAATACACATTGCCCCATGCACAAAGGCTTCTATTTCCAGCTCCTCTCCGATTTTTTCTCGAATCTCCTTTAATTCTTCCAATGAAAGCTCTCTTGCTGCCACAATTCGCTTTGCTCCAAGCTTTTGCCAGAATAAAAAGGTCTCATAATTGGTATTGTTCGCCTGCGTACTGATATGAAGATCGATATCAGGACATTCCTCCTTCGCCATCATAAAAATGCCCGGATCTGAAATCAAAAGAGCATCCGGGCGGTCTTCCCCCAGATTCTCAAGCTCCCGAAAATAGGTTCTTGCTTCTAAAAGATCCCTGTTATGCGCCAAAATATTGGCTGTCACATAGACCTTTGCCTGATGCGCATGCGCGAACTGGATTCCTTCCCGCATTTCTTCTATTGTAAAGTTTTTTGCTTTAGCACGCAGGCTGAATACCTCTCCGCCAATATATACTGCATCTGCCCCATAGATCACAGCCGTTCTTAAGACCTCCAGACTGCCTGCTGGAACTAACAGCTCTGGTTTTTTTGCCGATTTCTTCATATCTTACCGCTCCCCTGATGATTTATTGTTTTACGCTCAACGCCACGCCGTCTCCCAAATCAAGAATCGTTGTGACAAAATCCTCCCGATGTGTCAGCTCATATAGATAATCCCGCATCCGGCGGTGAATCGTCCGATTCCTGCGCGTGACTGCAAATCTGGATTCAATCAGTTCTCCATCCCGCAGCACATTGTCAGAAACTAACAGTCCTCCTGCTGCCAGCAGGCGTACCACCTCCGGCAGAAATGCCAGATACTGTCCCTTTGCTGCATCCATAAAAATCAGATCATAGCTACCGGTCAGCTGCTTTAAAATTTCGGCTGCATCTCCTTCATATAAAGTGATCCTTTGCTCCAGAGAAGCTCTTTGGAAATTCTTTTTTGCCACCGGAATCCGTTTTTCATAGTTTTCAATGGTAGAAAGCTCCGCCCCCTCCGGCGCATAGGTCAATAAAAGAATCGCTGAAAAACCGACTGCTGTTCCGACCTCTAATATTTTTTTAGGCTTTTTTAGCGCCAAAAGAAATTTTAGAAGCCCCTGCATTTCTTTTCGAATAATCGGTACCTGTTCTGCCAGCGCTTCTTCCTCGATCTGGTCTAAAAGCTTTGTATTTCCCCTGTCCAAGGACTGAAGATAGGTCAAAAAACGATTCTCCGATGTCATGGTTCCTCCTCCTGCGTACTGCCGGAAATCAAAGCCTGCATCAGCTGTGCCATGGTCATATTATTATTAAAAATATAATTTCCTGCCAAAAATTTTTCTTTTGCATAAAATATCTTTTTCTTTATCAAAAATCGTCTCTTATCTGAAATCAATCCGCATTCTTCCAGCAGTTCTGCCACCTGGACATCCGTCATGGATTCTTTGATTGTCACAGGATAGTCCTTCACATAAATGCTTCCAACAGACTCGTCCGCAAAAATCTCATATCCAAACCGATAGGCGCGCTTCGCCCCAAATGCCAGGAGGATGAGCAGAACACAGTAGAACAAGAACACGAACATATTTTTTAATACCCTATAGGCTGTTTCGTAAGATTCCATCTTTTTCTCCATCCCATCTTAGGAAGAATCAGACACTTCCACATGAAACAGCGGTTATGTCTGACCACGTTTTTACTGTAAGAAGTCCACCTCAAAATCCAAATTTCCAAACACTCCATAGTTTACCTTCTGCAACAATCTGCACAAAGCAAGTTCTTTTGCTAAAAAATCGCTGACCAGCTGATTTTTCCGAAACTCTGCGTATTCCCGCTCAAAGTTCTCCATTTCTGCCAACCAGTCCCGCTCTGACTGGTTCACTGTCATTTCGAAATTTCTTTTGCGGAACAAGTCAATCTGGCTCTTCAGCTCCGGATTTTTTTTTACCTCTTCATTGATTTTCTGATATTCCTGATATTCCCTGCTGCCCTTGATCTGTCCCACAAGCTCCTGAATGGATTTCTCGATTTGATAATCAAACATCGCCTTCCCTGCTTTCTTACACTCATAAACAAAACAGCTTTGCTGTTCATCGCAGCAGAATGCATCTACCGAAGGCATCCAAAATACAAATACTCCTTTCGGTCACTTTTGGCGCACTGCTGCCGTCTTTTATTTATACTCATGAACGAAATGGCTTGCCGTTTTGTTCATGAGCCGCGCCGGATTTTGGTCGCTGAAAGCGACATTTTCCTTACAAAAT
>CADBUD010000257.1 GCA_902797785.1 uncultured Lachnospiraceae bacterium | reverse complement strand
TGCCACTCTGTCCATTTCCTCTGCCAAGTGAACTAAAAACCGTCCCAGATACGCAGCATCATCCGAATATTTTTGAGCATATCCGATCGCCTTGATTGCCAGATGGCACATATAGGATGCCTGCATAATGAACTCTTTCGTATCATCGTCTTCTTCTCCAATCGTTCCAAATATGCCATCTTCTCCAGATTCCCCATCTGATTTTTCGCCAATTCCGGATTTTCTAAAATCTATTCCAAATCTTTCGCTATCTTCAAATTCCAAATATCCTGTTCCAGACTTCTCAATCTCCTCTGCCCCGATTCTCTTTCCCATCAAAATCCTGATCCGACAGATTCTTTGCAACAAATCATATGCCTTCCTCTGATCTCTACAGACCTTTTGGCAAATCTCCTCTGCCCGCTTCAAATATTCCAATCTTTTTTCTATATGTGCGCTGTATTCCACACAAAGCGCTGCATAGGGCAAATCGTCTCCTCTCATCCGCTCCATAAACTCCTTAAAAAGCCGATTCATCACCTGCTTTTCCGTCTGATTCGATGGTTTTTTTTTCAGCTCAGTTGTGATTCCGTCCACAATATGTGGACAATTTTTGGAGTTCGGCGACAAATCATTGTAGACCAGATCTAGTATCATCTGGTGCAGCGATACTTTGCCGGTCGTTTCCTCACATTCTATCCATCCTCTTGCGATCAGCCCACAAAGGATTTCACTTGCGTTTTCAATCGGACAATATTCCAGAAGCTTTTCTTTCTTGATGCGAATTCTTCCAAGAAGCGACAGACTTCCCATAAGTTCGCGCTCTTTTACTGAAAATCCAAAAATATCGAAAAGAGCCAGAAGGTGGCTGTGGATGCTCCTTGCATTCAGCCCCCTGTCCTTGCGATGCCTGACATGGATTTCGCCGGTATTTGTGATGCCTTCCTTCTCCATCAGATGTTCAAGGAGTTCCCCCGGGCTGCCTTCTGTCATACGCAGATATTTTGCAATCAGCCCGATCGTCATAGTATGTCCGTCCACCAATTCAAAAATATCCTTAAGCCGCTCTATTTCCTCTGCACTATATTCGCAACTATTATAGCATCGAAATAAAGAAAACAATTCCTCATCGTTACGAAATTTTTCTATTGTAAGCTGTTCGTAGCCATAATCTCTGAAATCCTCTCTTGTAGTGATCAAAAAGCGGCAGGGACACTCCAGCAACAGCTCCAGATTTTCATCCTCCTCCACATCAAAGTTGTCAAGAATTATCAAATCCCTGTGCGTGGTTATCGTTTTCAGAACCTTTATTTTTCGCAAAAAATATTTCTCCTGCGATTCCCCTGCTGCCTGCGAAATCTGATTGATAGAAAGCTCCTCGCCGCATACCGTGTCGATGATGTCCTGCTCGAACGGAAGAAACACGATCCTGTCGTACTGCCCTGAATATTCATAAGCATATCGCTTTGCCAGCTCCGTCTTTCCGATTCCACCAATGCCCGATAAGAACAAAACATGATTTCCTTCCTCAAAGCTATTTTCAATTTGTAACAGTTCCTCTCTTCTTGCGACAAATTCTGAAAAATGATAGGAGAAATTATGAAACAAAAATGTCCTCTCGACATCAGAAGCCTCGATCAAGCCTTCCAGTGCTTCGATCAAAAGATTGATATTCTGATAACGGCACCTGACAGCCGAAGCAATCGTTTTATGAAAGAAAACGCGTAATCTGCTGAAAAACTCCGGCTGGTAGCGTTCATCCTTTTCAGCCAGAGCTGAAAAGTCATATCTGCATCCCACTGCCCCATCCATCGCCGTCGGAGTCCTTTTAAATATGCGTTCAAATACAATTGCGCCAATGGAATAAATATCGGTAGCCTCACAGATCTTTTTCCTGTTTCCCTGTGCAAGCTCCGGTGCAGCGTAGCCATCCGAAAAAGAAATCCTCAGCGCAGAGCCATCCTTTAACTCCTCTTTCCATAGGAGCGAATCAAAGTCATAAAGCATTATGTGCTCATTTGTTTCCGGCAGGATAAAAATATTCTCCGGCTTGATATCCAGATGAAGAACTCCGTTGCTGTGATACTTTTTTATTACCTTTGCGAGCGCAAGCATACGGATAAAGACCGTATGGATGGCTTCCTCAGGAAAAGAGCGATAGCTTTGTCCCTCTACAGCCGATATCACGGAATACCATGTATTGTTCCTCGAATAAATTCCGATCGCATCCGTCGTAGAATTCATCAGACCCAGCGTATTTTTCAGATTTACGTTTCTTTCGTATGCCCGTACAAATTTTTTCTTTGCCTCGCAAAACCTCTCCTCGAACGCCTCCGAAGCCTCCAGCTCTCCTTCTTTCGTGCGCACAATGTCCATTCCCCAGGGGTAACATTCCTTCACTCTTACGACATGCTGCTGCCCCATTTCATCATATAAGACTGCGCTGTATACGATCGAGCTTCCCCCTCTGCCGATTTCCTGATTTATAATAAAATATTGTTCTCCCGAAGCCGCTATCTTCCTGCCCTCCGGAATATGTATTCTTTCATCTGTCATAAAGCATCTCTCCCATTGCCTTTTATAGTAAACGACGAATTATAGTAACTATTCAGCATCACGCTCGAAATGCTTCGCATTCCTCGCTGTAGCGGTCAGAGGCGTTTCACGCCTTGCCCGCCCCCCAAAAACAATAAATCAGTTTGGAATGCAAGCATTCCGCTCTTGATTTATTGTTTTTTTGGGGGTGCTGAATAGATACAAATATTATAGTCGATTTTCCCAGAAAAATGTAGTATAATAGATCAAAACAAGCGAAAGGAGACATCCCCTATGACAGATCGATTCACACAATACAGCGATGAGAGCATATGGAGCATCGAAGATGATGATTTCAACTATGAACATGCCTTGGATTACCTAAACGATCCTTCACATTTCCGCACATTTTCCCAGGGACTCACAGAGCTTATTCAGCGTTATGGATATAACGAGGCTCTTGACGACACTCAAAAAAAGACAGATTTTCTTTTTTCGCGCCTGTCAAACATAGACATTTCCATCAGTAAATCAACCGTAAAAAGCTGGTTCGCCGATACGCGGCGTCCTTACTTCTCATCTGGCAGCCGGAATACGATGTTCTATGTTTGCTTTGCTCTATCCTGCAGTCTTGACGATATCGAATGGTTCTTCCATCATGTGTATTTTGACCGTAGTTTTAACTGTCACAGCATCAAAGAAGCGGTATATTTTTATTGCTTCAAAAACTGCCTGCCATATTCCCATGCGAAAAAGCTTCTGCATGATATAGATTCTCTCGCATCTTCTGAGCCGGACGATAAGGTGAAAAATATATTCACGAAAGAGATTCGCGAGCGTATCAGCCAGATTTCCTCCGACGAAGAATTGATGCTGTTTTTCAAGAAAAACAAAAACATCTTTACTCAATGGAACAAATCCGCACAGGAAAATATCAAAGAGCTTTTAAAGCAAATCCGCGGCAAGGACGAAGATCGTAAAACTCTCCGTAATTTTAAAAATCAGCGTTATGTTTCCAAAAATGAGATCAGCGAATGTGGTCTCGTCATCCAGGAATATCTTGTTTCTCAAAAAGATGGTCGCAGAGATGATATTTCAGGCAAAAACTGTTCTTCGATTGATTTTATGCTGGAGAGAATCATCGGCTGGAGTCATGGTCTTGGAAAAAATATAGATTTGCCGATGATCGTAAAACATAACTTCCCAAGCAAAAAGACATTTTCTGATTTTCTTAAATCTCCGGAAAGCTATACCTCCTATGAGGCCATACGCAAAAGCCTGATCTTACTCAAGTTCTATCAGTACCATGTCGTGTCGCTGATCAACGAACTGCAGCCCTGTGAGCCACAGCTCGATGAACCACAGCCTGACGATCGCTTCGATATCTTTCTCGATGAAATAAATCACCTTCTGTTTTCCTGTGGTTATGATATGCTCTATTCCGGGAACCCTTACGACTGGCTCTTTTTATGGGCTGCCACTACAGAATATCCTCTGGAATCCTTCCGAAATGCGATGGGGGCGCTTGAAATATAATCATCTTTCATGATTTCCTCTGCGTGACGCATTTACTGCGTCATAAAGGTAGATATGAAAAACTTGTTTTTCATACTTGGCGTTCGTCAAAGCCTATCGAACACCCGAACGCCCATGCAAGCATGGCGTTCAGGCGCCCGACAGACCTTGGCTCACTGCTTTTTCAAACTATTAAGCGTTTTTATCGTATGCTCCACAGCACCGGACACTTCCCTTTGAAGCGCACTGACAGGCTCATAGTAGCCATCCACCATGCTCTGCAAAAATGCATCCACCTCTGTGTGGAAGAATCCATCCAGGCCTGACATGATCTGGTCTATTATTTCCGAATCGTTTATTCCGACATCCACGGAATAAGACTTCTCACTTCGAACGATCTTAGTGGTTGTATATTCTTTGCCAAAAAAAGCGCCTATATGCTCAATCAATCCTTTTGGTTCTCTTTTCCGCTCGCGCACATCACTTACAGTATAGGATATCGTTTCCTTTTTCATCTTCATATCCGAAACAGAAATATCCAGATGATCCAAATGCTTCCGGGCTGTTTTCGTGACGTCTCCCAAGATCTCCTTAAGCTCCTTTGCGCAAATCTGATCTATCGATTCATTCACGATTTTCAATACTTTTTTTGAAATTTCATTTCCCGTAATTTCCTTATTGCTGTCAGCCGTAATCTCTGTGCGCAGCTTTGCAAGCAGACGCAGGATCTCCGAACGCGACCTGTTTCGTATTCCCTCCAATACATCCTGCCGCAGCTCTTCCATGTCATTTCTTGTCTTAAGAAAATCCTG
>CADBUD010000256.1 GCA_902797785.1 uncultured Lachnospiraceae bacterium | reverse complement strand
GGGACCGCATACGTACTGAATTTTACATTTAAATCCAGATCAAAATTGTCAATTGCCTTAATCAGTCCAATACATCCGATTTGAAATAAGTCATCTATATTTTCTTTGCTGGAAGAGAACCGTCTCACAACGCTCAAGACCAATCTCAAATTTCCACGGATATAAGTCTCTCTTGCCTTTTTATCCCCCCGATGGATTTTCTTTAGAAGTTCTGTTTTTTCTTCCTCCTTTAAAACAGGAAGCTGTTCGGTATTGACGCCACAAATCGTCACTTTATATCCTGTCATATCCGTTAATCCTCCAAGAAACTAGTTCCTTAGTAGTCTTAACAAAATATGAAATATTATTCGTGCATTAAAAATCATGCCTCAAAATCCAACGACCTGAGACATGATTTTTTTAATGAAGATGTTTATAATTCTCAATAATATAATTATACAGGGTACGAACCGCCGGAGCCATAAAATCTTTATTTAATGCCGCAATCCCAATTTCCCGAAAGGCCTGCGGCTCGACCGGATAGGAATCTACCTCATAGGGAATATCCTTCATGACCAGCTCCGGCATCAGGCAGATTCCAAATCCGTGAGAAACCATGGCAATGGTCGAAAGGTCATCTACGACATGATAGTTCGATTCTACATTCAGGGAGTTTTCTTTTAAAAAATTTTGGATATCTGCGTCAGTGGACTCCCTCTGCGTAACAAACTGATGGTGACGCATTTCCTCGATTCCCATCACCCGGCTGTCATTTTCTTTTTTCCAGCCCTTAGGAACAACGCAAAGAAGGGGATCCTGATATAAAACTTCGATGGGGATATCAGCTGCTGAAGAAACTGATAAGAAGCCAAAATCCACGACCCCGTTCTTAATCCAATAGCTCACATCATCATAAGTCCCCTGGAATAATTCGATTCGAATCGCTGGATAGATTTCATAGAAGGAATGGAGAATGTCCGGAATCCAATTTGTACATACACTGGAGAAGCATCCAACTTTTACCTTTCCCTCTTTTAATCCATTCAGCTCTGCAATCGACTGCTTCAGACTTTCTTCGCTGTTGAGTACAGCATTAATATAGGGGAGCAGCTGCTCCCCATAATTTGTCAGGCGAACACCCTGTTTTCCACGGTTCAAAACAGCAAATCCAAGCTCCTGCTCCATGGAAGCAATCGCATGACTGATTGCAGAGGGAGTCAGCTTTAGGATATCTGCAGCCTTTCGAAAACTTCCCTGCTCTGCTGCTGTTTTAAACACCTGATACATAAGTAGTGTCATTGTATCTGTCCTTATGCTGCTTTACTCTCTGGCACATTTATAAAGCAGATCTTCCCACCGTCGATCCACTTCTTCCTGAAACTGTACCAGAAGGTCTTCATTTCCTTTTTTGAAAAGATGTTTGAATCTTCCCTGCTCCCGAAGGAAGTCCTCAATTGGCAGCTTCTTCTTTGGCTCATAAGAAAGAATCCATTTTCCATGGTCTACCTCAAATAATGGCCAATAACAAGTCTCCACTGCGAGATGGCACAGCTTCATAATCTCTGCCGTATCGTACCGCCAGCCTCTTGGGCACGGAGTCATGACATTTAAGAAGCAAGCTCCTTCTGTATAGATCGCTTTCTCTGCCTTTCGATGAAGGTCTTCGAAGGTCTTTGTCAATGTCGTCTGGGCAACATACGGAACGTCATGGTCTGCAATGATACTTGCTAAGTCTTTTCGGTTCTGCATTTTTCCATTGGACTGTGTACCGACCGGTGTTGTTGTGGTATCTGCAAACTTCGGTGTTGCGGAAGAACGCTGGATTCCAGTATTCATATAGGCACCATTGTCATAACAGACATAGACCATGTCATGTCCACGTTCCATTGCTCCGGATAAGGATTGAAATCCGATATCGTAGGTTCCTCCGTCTCCTCCGAAGGTAATGAACTTAAAGGTCTCGTCCTTTGGGAGACGTCCTCTTTTTTTCAGTGCTTTATATGCGGTCTCCACCCCACTCAAGGTGGCACCGGCATTCTCAAACGCATTATGGATATAGCTGTCTTCCCATGCTGTATAAGGGTACATGAAGGAAGAGACCTCCAGACATCCCGTGGCATTTCCAATAACGGCGCGGTCTCCTTCATGCAGGGAGCGAAGTACGGCACGCACTGCAATCGTTGCTCCGCAGCCTGCACACATCCGATGTCCCGGTGCTAAACGTTCCGGCTGGTTCATAATATTTTTTAAACTATATTTGCTCATACTGCGCCTCCTACTTTCTCAATCCGATATATTGGAACTGTTCCGGTCTGATGCCTTTTGTTATCATAGATTCCAGTTCGCCAAAAACCTCTTTGGCATGATCCACGGTAAAGTCTCTGCCTGCCAGCCCATAGATATAGTTCACTGCTTCGATCGATACCTTCGACCGGAACAAAGCCGCCATGACCTCCTCGCCCAGCGGACCGCCGGTTCCATGGTAACTTTCGCAACGGTCTAGGATTGCGACTGCCTTTGCTTTGGAAAGAGCTTTGGCAATCTCTTCTGCCGGGAATGGGCGGAATACACGAAGCTTTAGAATCCCGACCTTTTTTCCTTTTTCTCTTAATTCATCTACGGCTTCTTTCGCTGTTCCTGCGGCTGATCCCATAATCAGCATGATATACTCGGCATCCTCCAGCCGATACTCTTCAAAAAATCCATATTTTCGCCCGGAAATCTTTTCAAATGCCTCTGCGACCTGAAGGATTACTTCCTTGGCCTGCACCATGGCGTCTTCCTGATTTTTCTTTGCTTCCATTGCATAATTGGAGACTGAATAAGGTCCAACGGCAATCGGTTTTCCCGGGTTCAGTAAAAATTCCTCCGGTTGGTATTCTCCAACGAAATCTTTTACCAGCTCATCTTCCATCAGAGTAATGTTTTCTACTGCATGGCTGGTAATAAATCCATCCTGACATATCATGACCGGAAGATGCACCTTTGCATGCTCGGCGATTGGATAAGCCTGAATGAAATTATCATAGGCCTCCTGATTGTTTTCTGCATAAATCTGAATCCATCCTGTATCTCTCGCTCCCATTCCATCCGAATGGTCACAGTTGATATTGATCGGTCCGGAAAGGGTACGATTCACTAAGGTCATTACCAATGGAAGACGATTCGAAGCTGCTAATAACAGCTCCTCCCACATAAGAGCCAGTCCAGCTGAGGAAGTCGCCGTCAAGCTTCTTGCTCCCGCCGCCTCTGCGCCAATCGCTGCGCTCATGGAGGAATGCTCACTTTCGACCGGAATGAACTCCGTATCCATTTCTCCGTTGGCTATATAGTTCGAAACCATCTGCGGGATTTCCGTTGATGGTGTGATGGGAAATGCCGGCATGACATCCGGATTCACCTGTCGTATTGCATAGGATACTGCTTCGTTTCCTGACATACGTCCCTTGATTGCCATTAGTCCACTCCTCCTTTCATCTCAATTGCTCCAAACGGACAAGCTTTTTCGCAGATTCCGCAGCCTTTGCAGTGTTCATAATCAAACTCGCCGCGTTTTCCCTCTTTAATCGGGATGCTGCTGTCCGGACAGACCGGCGCGCACAGTAAGCACTGTTTGCATTTTTCTGCATAAAATACCGGTGTATTTGTTCTCCACTCTCCAGTCTGTACGACCTTTGAGGTACCACCGGCAAAAACCATCAGACCCTCAGTCAAATCCTGATGGGGTGTTGTTTCTTTTATTTTTTCAATCTCTGTTCTCATTTTTTTCTCCTCTATAACACCAGTTTATATCTGACCTATTCTGTCGGATTCTAACCTAAGAAACCGTGCATCAATAACCTACACATTCTTCTTGCCTTCTGACTGTATAGCTTCCTCTATAACATCGAATGCCATTTCAAGAGCTTTCATATTTCCATCGATGACCTCTGGCTTCTTTTGGAATTTATGTTGATAAGAAGCTCGCATCTCACGAATAAAATTTTCTCTTGGCATCACCCTGCTCACAGCGACCACTGAAGCCAACATCGGGGAATTCGGGAAATTTTTCCCCAGTGTTTCCATCGATATTTTTTTTGCATCAACGGTATAGACACGCCCCGGATAGCCTTTCAGTTTTTCGATGATCTCATCTTTCGTTTTTGGCGTATTGATAATGATCGCCCCATTCTCCTTTAGTCCTGCTGTCACATCCACGGAGGAAAGGAGTGTTTCATCTACCACAACTACAAAATCCGGAGTATAAATATTGGAATGGACCCGGATCACATCTGAACTGATTCTGTTATAGGCTGTAATCGGAGCTCCCATCCTCTCTGGTCCATACTCTGGAAAGCCCTGTACGTTCTTCCCTGTTTTAAACGCGACATCTGCCAATAAGAGAGCTGCTGTCTTGGCTCCCTGTCCACCGCGTCCATGCCATCTGATTTCGATTCCGTTTTTCATAAACCTTCATTCTCCTTCAATTTTTATCACAACTCTTACTATTATACCTTTGAATTCTAAAATGTAAAGGGTTTTTGTGTAATTTTTTTCATTTTTATAATGAATTTTTTTCATGTCAAGAAATTTTAATCCTAGATTTTGCAACAAAGGTTACTATTCACAGCCGTTATCCCGCAAGGTATTTTCAAGCGCATTTTGCTTGAAAATCCGGGGTAGCAATGCGCCAAATACGACCG
>CADBUD010000255.1 GCA_902797785.1 uncultured Lachnospiraceae bacterium | reverse complement strand
CAGTTCTCTCTTCCATCGAATCCTTTTCTTCTAAGGTTACCTTTTTGACCTTCTCGATCTTTTGCAGTTTTTCCTCAAGAATGGCACGAGCTTCTTCTTTTTTCCGCTCAATTTTTCTCTTTAAGGCAACGGTAGAAATCCGGGAAATCTTCATGTCCCGATCGCTCCAAAAACGAACGACAGAATCAAAGCCTGCATCATTCGAAAGAATCTGATATTCCGTTTTCGGCGCAGATTTCATCAAATATCCCAGATACGTGACTAACTGAAAGTCCAGTCCGTTTTTTCCGGGATAACACCGAATCATCTCAAACGTCGTATTGGAATTTAATATTTCTTTCAGATCGATGTAAGAAATGCCGGGAGAGTTTTCTGTATACATCAGAATCAGGGAATCTCTGCTTCCCATTTCATTTAACAGCAGTTTCCAGACAGAATGCACATTTTCTGTATCGACCAGGTACGTTGTTCTTTTCATAATTTCCTCCATTTTCTGCGTGTCATAATTTGCAACGCTTTCTAAATGAAAGATGCCCGCTCCAGATCTTTGCACAAAAAGCAGACAAAATACCTCATGGAACAAGGAATGTGAATCACTGCAAAATCTACCTGCGAGATCTGCGTGATAGGATGAAAAGATTTTGGATGTTTCCTATTATACTCTCTTTCCTCCAATTCGTCAAATATTGACACCAAAAAAACATGAACGTATGATATAATGAGTAAAAATGCTCGCTTGCGAGGACATTATTACGAAAGGCAAGGATTATCATGAAAACCGTTTCACAATATGAAAAAATGTCAGACACCCCCATACCGCAGCTGATCTTAACGCTTTCCGTTCCTGCAATTATCTCCATGCTGGTGACAAATATCTACAATCTGGTCGATACGGCATTCGTCGGCCGACTTGGCACAAGTGCCAGTGGTGCCGTTGGGATTATTTTCGGATTTATGGCGATCATTCAGGCCTTTGGCTTTATGTTCGGGCAGGGCGCAGGCAGTATTCTATCCAGAGCGCTCGGCAATCGTGACAAAGAGAATGCTTCTCTCCACGCAACAGCCGGATTCTTTTCTTCCCTTTTCTTTGGCTTGATGATCAGTGTGTTCGGTTTTCTCTTTCTTGACGATATCGTGATATGGCTGGGAAGCACAGAGACCATTGCTCCCTATGCAAAGACCTATATCTCATACATTCTCATATCCGCGCCCTTTATGTGCTCCTGTCTGACGATGAACAATATTCTGCGCTATGAGGGAAAAGCGTTTTTGGGAATGATCGGTCTGATGTCAGGTGCGATCATCAATATGATCGGCGACCCGATTTTTATGTTCTCATTGAAAATGGGAATTGCCGGTGCCGGACTTTCCACTGCGCTAAGCCAGTTGATCAGCTTTAGCATTCTTCTTTCGATGTTCATACGTGGAAAAACTGAGACGAAAATCAGCTTCAAAAAAGCAAAGCTTGTTACTATGAGCGTCCTTTTCAATATTATGGCAACAGGTTTTCCCAGTCTTTTGCGTCAGGCGCTAAACAGCATCACTACCGTTCTTCTGAATAACCGCTGTGCCAAATATGGAGATGCCGCTGTCGCGGCAATGAGCATTGTATCGCGAATTGTGTTCTTTGCCTTTTCGGTCGCGCTTGGCGTAGGACAGGGATTTCAGCCTGTATCAGCCTTTAGCTATGGAGCGAAAAAATATGACCGGCTGCGCAAAGCTTTTCAGTTTGCCTGTCTGATGTCCGAAGGCATCATTTTGATCAGCTGCTCTGCCTTGTTCATTTTTTCAGATGGGCTGATCGGCTTATTCAGAGATGATCCGGAGGTGATTGCCGTAGGCACAAGAGCCTTGAGGCTGCAGGCTCTCGCCACCCTGACCCTGCCTCCGTGTATGGTGGTTGAAATGCTGTTCCAGAGTACCGGAAAACGTCTCGGCGCAAGCATTTTATCTTCCTTGAGGAACGGACTGTTTTTCATTCCCGCACTTATGATACTTCCAAGAATCAGGGGACTTGCCGGTATTCAGGAAGCCCAACCAATCTCGCTGTTGTTCTCCGTACCTATTACTCTGATCTTAGCAACAGCATTTTTCCGCCGGCTACCAAAGGGGGACATATGATACTTTATGTTAGGGAACTGACCAGGACCTTATCTGAATAAATATATCCTCTATCCTCTAAATCTGCCCACAACCCCAGTTTCTTCATTTCCCACTCGATTCTCTTTGCCACACCATCATGATCGAACCTCTGCTGGATATGAAGAACCAGCTTCTCTGCTTTGGCATAGGCAAAGACAGAAAACGCCCGGACATAAGGCTCCATTTCCATCCGCTCGACAATTCCCTGAATTTCCTTTGGATAGACCTTACTGTTTTGGTATTTTCCATAGGGATTGAATCGTTCCTGGTCATCCATCACGCTCTCTTCTAAATCAGATGTCCTGAGCAGCGAATCCTTTTCCCGTTCCCCCAGAGAATCCATTTCTTTCCCCATTTTCTGTCAATGTAAAGAAAAACTTTTCCTTTGCCGGCGCATCAATAATTCTTACCGGTTTGATCTGATTTCTTGATGTTCCTCTCATGACCTGCATATCCGTATAGAGAGCATAGGTCTGCTGCTGGACGATTTTCAGCTTCGGTTTCTGCAGTTGATTATTTTTAATGACAAACCCAAGATTTGGATTTGCCTGGGAGAACAGATTGTTCAACAGCTCTTCATATTCTTTTACTTTCTCTGTAGAAAGCAGTGGATAGCTCTCCACTAAAAGCACATACCGACCGGGATCGACGGATAGATCGGCATAGATACTATAATCAGGAATCTCACACCCGGTCTTTTTCGCGAACTGCTCGACCACCCAGGAAACTGCCTCCTGGCTCGTCTTTTCTCCCGCAATGCTGATCATCTGATTCTTCCGGTAAACGAATTTGAGCTTTGGTGCCTTCTTATGCCATCCTGTCACGCGAATCACATCCTTGATGCGATAGCGGTAGAGACCGGATAGGTTGGTAATGACAATCTCGTAATCCTTGCCGACCTCAAGCTGATCCATGGTCAGGGATGTCTCCTCATCCGCACTGTCGATGGGAATAAACTCATAAAACCCACTGTCTGGAATCAGAACGAATTCCCCTTCATTCAGGGTTCTGGCAACTGCCATTAAGGACTCTGACGCAGCATAGGTAAGAAAATGCATCGGTATCGCTCCGGAATACGTCTTTTTTCTGATTGATTTTCATCTTTCTTTCCTCCATTTTTCATTTTTTTGATGTTCCCGGCAGAACCGGAAATAATCCTCCGGCACTCCAATATCGATAAAATATCCATTATGCTCCACTGCATATATCTTCTTTTGTTCTTTCAGCCATTTCGGGAACATTTCATTTTCCAAGGAAACCTTTCCCCCCGGGATTTCCCGGATCAGAGATTTTTTCATCCAATAGATTCCTCCATTGATCCGTCCGGCTGCTTCTTTTGATGGATTTTTTTCTTCAAATGCAATGACTCTTCCATCAGATGCCGTCATTACCCTGCCATACCGGGAGGCGTCCGGAACGTTTCGAAGGAGCAAGATCAAATCTGCATCCTGCAAAAGACCGTTTTTCCTAAGAACCTCATAATCCGCCTCATAAAACGTATCTCCGTTCAAGACCAGCAGCTCCTCCTCCGTCATCAGGGGAAGTGCGTGAGAAATGGCTCCGGCCGTCCCAAGCGGCACCGTTTCATAGGAATATCGGATGCTGCATCCCCATTCCTTCCCATCTTTAAAATATGCTTCAATCTGTTCTCCCAGATAACCAACGGCAAAAATAAACCGGGTGATGTCCTGCTGTTTCAGCTGAATCAGCAGATGCTCCAAAAATGGTGTCCCATGAATATCCGCCATTGGTTTTGGACGGTCATTTACCACACTTTTCAGTCTTGTCCCAAAGCCTCCTGCCAGAATCAATGCCTGCATATCCTGTCTCCTCGAATCTATAGTTTTTTTCTCCAATACTCCAGCATATCATGTACGGTCTGCTCCATTTTGATCTTTTGCTTCCATCCCGTATCCCGTTTCAGCTTTGTCACATCTCCGGCAATGACCTTTTCATCCGTCGGACGAAGCAGAGCCGGATCGACCTCCAGCGAAAAATGAACCTTCATTTCCTTTTCGATCATCTCAATGATTTCACTCATCTCTACGACAGATTCGGAGGAAATATTATATACCTCTCCCCAGACGCCTTTTTCCGACAATAAAAAGAGTGCCTCGATCAAATCTCTCTGATCCATAATGGCCCTCCTGGTGTGAATGTTCCCGACCCGAAGCTTCCATTCGCTGCTGCCCTGTTTTTCCAAAAGAACCGCCCGTTTGGTAAAATCTGATGTGACATCGCAGACCTTTCTCGTTCCGGTCGAGTTGAAAATCCGCGCACGGATACAGCGGATCCCATCATTGGCGAAATACTGGTAGGAAAGGAGATCCTGTGCCACCTTGGTCACTCCATAGGGATGCAGGGGCAAAAGAGGCGCATCTTCCGGAACCGGCGTATCGTATCGCTCCAAAGAAGCGCCGTATTCTGCGCTCGAACAAGCAACAACAACGACCGGATCATAGCCCTGCTCTTCCTTCCGGCATTTTTTGACTGCTTCATAAATAGCTACGGTTCCATTGATATTCGTATCGACCGTCTCATAAGGTTTTTCCCAGGAAACCGTCGGATAGCTCTGCGCTGCCAGATGAAAGATTTTTTGCGGCTTATGCGCTAAAATGATCCGTTCGATATTTTCCGGATAGCGCACATCGCACTCGATCATTTTAATTTCATCTCTTAGCTCATGGATATCTGTTGTTGGTTTATAATAGGTCCCGATGACATTTTCTCCCTGTTCATACAGCATCTCGACCATATGGGAGCCTACCATGCCGCCGGCACCGGTCACTAATATATTCATCCTTCTTTCCTCCTTTTCTTCCGGATTGTTCTACTCCTTAGCGTTCAAAATCCGGTGCATATTCAATTTCCCGGAACTCTTCCCGCAGCATATTCCATCCTGCCTCTAATCCAAAGCGGCTCCGCACATATTTTTGCGCCTTTTTTGAAAGACCGTTCAATTTTCTCGTGTCATGATAAAGCTCTACGACAGTCTTCGCAAATTCATCCGT
>CADBUD010000254.1 GCA_902797785.1 uncultured Lachnospiraceae bacterium | reverse complement strand
TAGTTAACAGGACTATTTCAAACTGTTCTGGGATTTCCTGTGTTTTCGGTAGTTTTACGTCACCAACGAACACTCTGGATTTTGAGTATCTTTGAGTATATTTACTCACATTTGATAATATTATTAGTTACTTAAGGAATTCTCCTTTATGATAATTTTTTGGGAACCAATGTTATAAAAGCTTTCTCTAACGTCCCAGGGCATTTTTATGATTCACGAAACCTAATTCCCGATTCATCCATATCCTCAATAATAGCGAGTGACTCTACGCGAAGTCCGGCCTGACGGAGACGCTCTCCACCTTCCTGAAAGCCCTTCTCAATCACAATGCCGGCACCGACAGCAACGGCACCTGCCTGTGAAATCAATTCTAAAAGGCCCTCCAATGCTTTACCGTTTGCCAGAAAATCATCAATCAGAAGAACCTGCTCCCCCTGATTTAAATACTCGCGCTCTACGACGACCGTATAATCACTATTATGTGTATAGGAATGAACAACGGTCTGGTATGGTTCCCCGAAAATATTGCTGGTCAGATGCTTTTTTGCAAACAGCACCGGAACATGCAGTGCTGTCCCCACTGCGAGTGCAACCGCAATTCCGGATGACTCTATCGTAAGAATCTTGTCTACAGGAACATCCTGAAAACGTCGGGCAAACTCTTCTCCAATCTTCATAATAAAATCAGAATCCATCTGATGATTGAGAAACGAGGAAACCTTTAGTACTGAGCCCGGAAGAATCTTCCCTTCCGTGCGAATCTTATCCTTGAGTGCTTTCATGCCTATCCTCCTTTTGCTTTTAAAGCTAATACAAAATTTTATCTTGTCTTTTGCTGTATTCCTCAAACAGTTTTAAACACTCCTCGCGGCCCAGCTCTTCGGCATCACTGTGTTTTTCTTCATAAAAAATCTGATCCCGGAATCCGATCCGGTCAGTGTCTGAAACAGAACATCCGTAATAGACCTTACGGATATTTGACCATTGAATTGCCCCGGCGCACATCGGACAGGGAGCCGCCGTCGTGTATAATTCGCAGCCGGTAAGATCATAGGTATCCAGTGACCTGCAGGCATCACGAATTGCCATCATTTCTCCATGACAGGTCGAATCTTTTTGTCGGAGCACTTCATTATGTCCTCTGCCGACCACCTTCTTGTCCTTTACGATTACACAGCCAAAGGGACCTCCATGACCCAAATGAATCCCTGCCCGGGCTTCCTCAACTGCCAATGCCATATACGAATCTTTCATTTGCTGCGACCTCTTCCATTTTTATCGTGTACGAACTTGCTTCGTCCTCTTTGCGCCGATTGTGGGCATCGAAGATGACTTTCCTGTCACAATCGTATGCATCATGCCTTATAGGAAGCACATTTTCTACCTGTGTTTCCTATGGATTTGTATTTAGTAGAGCATATTTTCAGAAAGTTGTCAAGGAGATTTTTATCGCACTGACAAAGCATCTTCATACATCTCCCTAAGCTGCTTTTCCCCGATGGAATACGGATATGCCTTATGCCGTGCTGTATCTGCTGCAAAGCTGTGAAAGAAGCGTTCTCTGTCCTCATGGCTTACCTCTACCTTTCCCAGTAAGCTCTTCATGTACTCTGAAACTTCCTCAACACTTCCGAAATCCAAATAAGAAAGAACCTCATTTACGGCCTCTTGATCTTCATATATAGCTAAAAAGAAAGGCAAAAAGATACCGACAGCTTTTCCATGCGGAATCTGATATTCATATGTGAGGGCATAGCTCATCCCATGCGGGAGCGAAGTCCCTGTATGGGTAATTGCCATCCCGGCGATCATTCCCGTCTCTGACAGGCGGGCATAATCTTCTTTTGTCATCTCCATGGAAGCAACCGGCTGGCAAAGCTTAGACCAAAGCTTCATTCCGTAGCTGCTGCACATCCGGTTATAGGAATCTGATTTTGCATGCAGAAAACTTTCCACGAGATGTCCCAAAATATCCGCATAGGTGTTTTTTGTGATCTTTTCCCCTGCATAGGAGAGATATTTAGAATCCAACAGAGCCATTTTAGGGAAAATGCGGTGACTGATGCTCTTCTTCGTCCGTTTTTCATGGATGGTCAAAATCGCATATGGCGTCACTTCGGAGCCTGTCCCTGCCGTGGTCGGTATGGCAATCACCGGAAGAGCCAAAAGTGGTTTATTCTGGTAAAAGACCTCCTTTGTCTCTTCCGGATTTTTGATGAGAAGCGCAATGGCTTTGGAAGCATCCATCGCCGAGCCACCGCCCATTCCAATAACAAAATCCACGCCCTCCTGCTTTCCATATTCCGCCGCCTTTTCTGCCGTTTCCATGGAGGGATTTTCTTCTATTTCCGAAAAGAACACGTATTTAATCCCCTGATCATCAAGTGCTGCCTCCAGATCTTTTTGTGAACCGTTCACTTTGGAAGAGTGTCTTCCTGTAACGACCAGAGCTTTTTTTCCGTATTGCCGAAGCTCTTCCCTGTGATTCCAAATCACATTTTCTTCCTGATATACTAAGACCGGCATATAAAATTTCATCTTTATTCCTCCAGATTCTTCTATTAATTAAAATACACCAAATCATCCTGTGGTCTCTCTGCAGGCAGATACCCTTCTGCGTATAATACCGGACCGTCTCCCTGATACTCTCTTGCGAACTCTTTTTTGATCCGGGCACGCAGTCTGATCCAGTCTCTGTGATTCATCTGATCCGCGTCCTTTGTAATACATTTCATTCCAATAAAGGTCACGTCATCCGCACAGCAGGTCATGGCATGACGGCCGGCAATAATGCAGTTTTTCGGCAGACGGTTCAAAAATTTCTTCGGTCGATAAACGAGCGCCCTGAAATCTACAATTTTTCCATCATACTTTTCCGGATGCTCCATCGCGTCCATATACCAGATTCCATAATCTTCATCCTCAATTACGATTTCATTCTTGGACAGATCGAATGGCAGAACATCCTCTACATTGTTATCAATACTTCCATCCTCCCGTTCAAAAATGACCTGTGCTGCCCGATTGACTGCCTTGACCATTCTTCGGTAATTTGCCTTTGGCGTCTCTTCTTTACAGCGATTGAACAGAACGATTTCGGAGGTCTTCACCGGCTCCATGATCAATCCGCTCGTACTGTTTCCCAGATACATTTCAAATGTCTGGGAATTGATGGTGTTAATGACCTGTGCGATCATCCAGCCATCCGGCAGGTTCCTTTCATAGACCGTATCCATCCTCCACATTCCATTCCACTCAAGAAGAATCTGGTCCGGATGATACTGGTTTTTCAGTAATTCCAGATAGGCATCTGTAAAATCCTCTTCTTCCTCCAGCTCTACCTTTTTTACATGGATTTTTTCCAAAAAAGCATCATCAAATTCTTCTTCCCCATCCTCTGCAAGTATCAGCAGGGTTTTTAATCCCCTGGTAAATTCAGGATCCATCAATGTTTCTTTGATAAACGTAGTTTTCCCGGAATCCAAAAATCCCGTAAACAGAAATATTGGAATCTGCATGGTTACCCTTCCCTTCTATTGATTCAATGATTAGAGCAAGAACAGCTCTTGTAATTTTTCTTCTTTTAAATCTGTCCCAATGACACAAAGACGTCCTGTATAATCGGCTTCTCCTCGCCGGATCTCATATTCTTCCGGAACCAGGTCAAAATGAAACCATGTCCCATCGGCAGCCGGAAGGATCCCCTTGGAGCGCAGAATCGTGCCATACTCCTCTGAGTTTGCAAGTTTTTCCAGGATAGCGCGCAGTTCCTCCTCTGAGTATTTCCGAGGTGTCTCCTTGCCCCAGCTGGTAAATACATCATCTGCATGATGATGGTGATGACCGTGATGATCATGGTCATGTTCATGATGATGTCCGTGCTCATCGTGGTCGTGATGATGATGTCCGTGCTCCTCATGATCGTGATGATGATGCTCATGCTCCTCATGGTCGTGATGATGATGCTCATGCTCCTCATGATCGTGATGATGCTCATGCTCCTCATGATCGTGATGATGATGCTCATGCTCCTCATGGTCATGGTGATGATGCTCATGCTCCTCATGGTCATGGTGATGATGCTCGTCATGGTCGTGATGATGTCCACACACCGGACAGATATCTTCCTCTTTTAAAATCAGATCCTCCAGCATATTTGTCTTTTCCATTGCAGAGAGAATCTGCTCGCCTGTCAGCTCGTCCCAATCGGTCGTAATAATATTTGCCTTTTCATTTTTTTCCTGTAACAGCTTGACACATGCCTGCAGTTTTTCTTCCTTCATATTCTTCGTGCGGCTCAAGATCACTGTCGAAGCATATTCGATCTGATTGTTGTAAAATTCCCCGAAGTTCTTCATGTAGATTTTTGCCTTTGTCGCATCAGCTACTGTCACAGCACTTCCCACTGCAACCCCTGCTTCCTGTTCCACATCCTTGACCGCTTTAATGACGTCTGAGAGTTTTCCGACTCCAGATGGTTCAATCAGAATCCGATCCGGTTTGATATTCATCATGACATCCTTTAATGCCTCTCCAAAATCTCCGACAAGGGAACAACAAATACAACCGGAATTCATCTCGTTGATCTGAATCCCGGAATCCTTTAAGAATCCGCCATCGATTCCGATTTCTCCAAATTCGTTTTCAATCAGGACGATTTTTTCTCCTTTGAAAACTTCCGCAATCAGTTTTTTGATCAAAGTCGTCTTTCCTGCTCCTAAAAAACCAGAAATAATATCAATTTTTACTGCCATATTTCTTCCTTCTTTCCTATATTAAATTTGTTAATCTGCTGATTTTTGAATAGTAACACAAATAGCTTTTCTTTTCAAGTCTTTTGTTTTTGCAGCTGATAAGATCCATTTTTCCAGCAAATATCCCACGATACCCACCTTCGTGAATATCGGGATACCATGGAAAAGGTGTTACAATGTTACTATTCACAGTCAATTTGATAAATAAAAGAGGTTCGTCGTGCTTGCGCGTAAGGAGCTCTTTTATTTATCAAATTTTCCTGCTGTGAAGCAGGAACAACCCCTCCCAGTATGAGGATTTCAGG